>JAUVET010000060.1 GCA_030594665.1 Methanosarcinaceae archaeon | reverse complement strand
TGGCCCGAGTTTATTGACGGCTTCAAGTTGCTTGTACATGTCCTTGAGCGTAAACTTCCCGCGCATAAGGGACTCCATGTCCATATCTTCTTCTGTCAATGCATCTTCAGCCTTTTCAAGAAGACTTTTGAGATCACCCATACCAAGCAGGCGTGAAATGAACCTGTCAGATTCGAACTTCTCAAGGTCGTTTGGTGTTTCCCCTACACCGATAAAAGCGATCGATGAATTGGTTTCGGACACCGCAGACAACGCACCGCCACCTTTTGCGGTACCGTCAAGTTTTGTAATGACAACTCCGGTAATGCCGATAGAATCATTGAATGCGCGTGCCTGTTCACTTGCCTGTTGCCCGATAGCACCATCAAGCACCAGGAATTTATGATCCGGTTTTGTAATGGCATGTATCTGTTCCATCTCATCGATAAGGTCGGCTTCAAGAGAATGCCGCCCTGCCGTGTCCACGATCAGTACATCATATTTTTTTAATTCTTTCAATCCGCGTTCCACAATTCCAACAGCATCAGGATTACCTTCCTCACCATAGAACGGGACATTTAAACCGTTACAAAGCGTCTGCAATTGCTGGTACGCACCCGGGCGGAATGTGTCCGCACAGACCACGGCAGGTTTGAGACCTTTCTTCTGGAAATAACGTGAGAGTTTTGCAGTCGTTGTGGTCTTTCCGCTGCCCTGCAACCCTATCATCATAATGGTCTGGGGCTTTAGCTGTATATCGGTGCTTTTTCCCAGAATGTTGATAAGTTCCTGATGTACGATCCTGATGACGTGCTCCCTTGGATTCATCCCCTTGGGCACATCTTCCTTCATTGCCCGCTGTTTGATGTGCTTGGACATTTCCATGACCAGTTTTACATTCACATCAGATTGGAGCAGTGCTCTCTGGATATCTTTCACAACTTCATTTACCGTCCGCTCATCGATACGTCCGGCACCAACAAGTTTTTTTAGGGCGTCTTGCAAAGAGCCCCCGAGTTTGTCCATTACCATTTTTTGGTTCGTCCTGTTATGTAGTTAATTAATAGATTATAGACATAAGATACGATTCTTGTTTAATAATGTTTTGAATGCAATGATGTGTCGCATATTATCATACCTTCCCACTACACTCGATAAAATACCGTATTTTTGTCGAGTGTACCGGATGATATACGCATATCGTTCTCAGTAATGCTGTTTTGTTGCGATTCGCAAGGCATGGAAACTCCTGTATGACCGCACCCGCAACATAGATGTATTGTATAGTTCTTAAGTATTGTTTCACAACCACAATTCATAAATAACCTGACTTACAAGATAATCACTATGAATCGGTTTCCGATTTTGTACGATAAATAACGACAATCTATCGAACACTTTGTGCTGGTCGCAAAAAGGATCGAAGGAAAAGAGTCGCTCAGGAAAAAAGGGTTTGTTGTGTTCGATCCGGATGATCTTTGAAAGCAATGACGCGCGCACATCCATGCCGTGCGCCATATTTAAGTGAAAAGAAACTGGTATGGAACTGCCTATCAATAATGTTGATATCCATGTGTAAATTTAAATTTAGGCGAAATCATTTCGGGATTACACACACGACCACAAAAAAGCGAAAAACATATTAACATGATTTGACGTAGTACAATGACTGCTTAATGAAGTATATTTTCAATACAAATAAGGGGTGCATTTATTCATATAAATATAGAATCTATCGGTATAATCAAAAAAGCCGGTAAATATTCAGAAATTTTGATATATTCAGATTTTGAACAGATTGTCAAAAACACTATCGCCAAACTCAGCAAGAGCGCGGCAAACAATCAAAAACTGCTAATAATTCACAAGAACAATGGCCAAAATGATGTTCATCAGGTACAGGTCACGAAAACCGCATTCATTGAGCGCGCAGGAAACATAATTAAAGTTGAAAATATCAATGCGATCGATGATTCCGTTATTGATGTACGGCTTGACAGTGATGAATTAATATCAGATCAGTAATTTTTTACATGTAGTATGACATCCGGGAACATACAATCTTATAGTACATCTGATACGGGATGACGTCTTAATCAATAAACTGGCTGCCAAGCAGAAGCTTTATACATAAGTATGTTGTTGATGGTGCTCGATTATGGTTATTAGTCCCAGGAAATCAATTTAGTGGGACAGGCCAGATCAAACATGTTGATGTTTGAAGCTAAAACAATCAATTTACTGATCAATGATTTAGCCAGATGTGTTTTTATGCACATGTAGGTCATCACATAATGACGATCTAACTCAGGCGCATGAGAGTTATGCCATAGTGGTTTACTCAAAAGCGTCGTATGCCAAAAAACGAACATAAACAATGAATAATGAAAAACCTGCGACAAATTGTCAAATGGTTTCGAAGGAGAAAATAATATGGCAGCAAAATTTGAAGTTCCGGATGAATTAGCAAACAAAGCACTTGAAGCAGTAGAATTAGCAAGAGATACGGGAAAGATCAAGAAAGGTACAAACGAAGCAACAAAGGCTATTGAAAGAGGCATTGCAAAACTCATAGTCATTGCAGAGGATGTCGAGCCTTCCGAAGTTGTTATGCATCTTCCTGCCCTTTGCGAAGAGAAGAACGCACCATACATATTTGTAAAACTGCAAAAAGAACTTGGTTCTGCATGCGGTATCGGTGTTGCATGTGCAGCAATCGCAATTACAGATGTTGGAAAGGGAAGCGAGCTTGTCGAAGATGTTGCACAAAAAGTCAGCGCGCTTAAATAATTAAAATGACCCGGAGGATATCCTATGGCAGACGATGATGGTTTTGCGGCAGAGGTCATTGAAGTGATCGGAAATACTGGTATGCATGGTGAAGCGAGCCAGATCCAGTGCCGTGTATTGGAAGGTCGCGACAAAGGACGTATAATCACACGTAATTGTGTTGGTCCTGTTCGACTTGGTGACATCTTCATGTTGATGGAAACATCAAGAGAAGCTAAGAAACTGACTACACGGTGATTGTGATGGAACAGAGAAAATGCTCATTCTGTGGAGAGATGATTGAAGCGGGAACCGGTATGTTGTATGCAAAGAGAGACGGTTCTCAATATTACTTCTGCTCTTCAAAATGCAAGAACAATTTCAAGCTTGGCAGACTTCCAAGACGTACCGTGTGGACAGAAGACGGTAGAATCGCCCTTAAGAAAGCATAACACAGGGTGTTTTTGATGGAACTAACTTATGTCATGGTCAAACCGGACGGAGTCCAGCGCGGACTTGTCGGTGAGGTCATATCAAGGATCGAGAAGCGGGGACTTAAGATCTCCGCCCTGAGAATGAATGTAATGAGTGAAGATGCTGCAAAAGAGCACTATAAGGAACATGGTGAAAAACCGTTCTTTGCTTCACTGATCGAATATGTCGTATCCGGACCATCCGTTTCGATGATCATTGAAGGCAAGGATGCAGTACCGATCATGCGAATCATAAACGGTGCTACAAATCCGGCCGAGGCACTTCCTGGAACGATCCGGGGTGACTTTGCTATCGAGATGGGCAGGAATGTGGTTCACGCATCCGATTCTGTGGAATCCGCAGAAAGAGAGATTGGAATACATTTTAATGACTCCGAGATATGTGGATATACAAGGATCGATGAAACGTGGCTTTATGAGTAAATAACTATAATTGTAGTATAGGGCTACAAACAGGGTTACAAACATTTTGTTGTGTTCGTTCAAAGACCATTATTTTTTGATAGTATATGTTTTATAAACATATAGTTCGAGTTAATTCGACCGAAGGGAGAATTTTCTCGTCGAACATAACAGCCACTGTAAATCGATACTTTATCAGGTTTATATCTATTTTGCACTTAAGTCGGTACTTATATAATGTATTTTAAACACTATTATAATGGGCATCTACTAAAGGGGGCTTGTATCAATGTCTGGGAATAACAATTTACGCACACCAATTGTTTGTGTCATGGGTCATGTCGATCATGGAAAGACGACACTACTTGACAATATCCGGGGTAGTGCAGTTGTTGACGGTGAAGCCGGTGCAATTACCCAGCACATTGGTGCAACAGAGGTTCCAATAGATGTTATCGCCAACAAATGTGGCGATCCTGGGCTGGTAAATAAATTTATGGTACCAGGTCTTTTGTTCATTGATACACCCGGACATCATGCTTTTACTTCACTGCGAAGCCGCGGAGGAGCACTTGCTGACCTTGCCGTTGTTATTGTTGACATTAACGAAGGGTTCAAACCGCAAACGATCGAGAGTCTTGAGATATTAAAGAGATTCAAGACGCCGTTTGTTGTGGTTGCAAATAAGATCGACAGGATACACGGCTGGAATCCACATAAGAACATGCCTTTTTTGGCTACATACAACAAACAAATTGAACACGTAAGGAATTCACTTGACAATAAGTTATACGTGATCGTTGGTGAACTATACAATATAGGTTTTAATTCAGATCGTTATGACAGGGTGACAGATTTCCAGAAAACAGTTGGTGTTATTCCGATCAGTGCTGTGACAGGTGAGGGAACGCCTGATGTCCTGATGGTACTTTTAGGACTTGCACAGAAGTTTTTGGAATCGAACCTGCATTATGATGCTGATGGGGCGGGTGTCGGCACGGTTCTTGAGGTCAAGGAGGAACGCGGGCTCGGGATGACGATGGATATCATCCTTTATGATGGCACAATGAAAAAAGGCGATCAGATCGTTGTTGGAAGTCTTGGCGAACCGATCCGGACGAAGATCCGTGCCCTTTTGAAACCGCAACCTCTTTCAGAGATACATGCCGAAGAGAAGTTCAAGCAGGTAAGTAAGGTCACTGCTGCGATCGGTGTGAAAATATCTGCGCCAAATCTCGATAATGCACTTGCAGGCGCGCCTGTAAGGGTTGTAACTCCTGATACGGTTGAAGATATTGTACAGGAAGTACATGAAGAGATCGAAGAGGTCCGCATTCACACTGATGCCAATGGTATCATGATCAAAGCAGATACTCTTGGTTCACTTGAAGCACTTGTCAACGAACTCCAGAAAGAAGACATCACAATTCGCAAAGCAGATATTGGAGATATATCGCATCGTGATATTATTGAAGTATCGGCAATTGAAGATCCGTTAAATTCAGTAATAATCGGGTTCAATGTGGATATTCTTCCTGATGCAAAAGAAAAAATGCAAAACTCTGACATCAAACTTTTCAGTAGTGATGTGATCTACACCCTGATCGATGATTATAAGGATTGGGTAAAAGAACAGAAGGAACTATCTGAAAAGAGCATCTCTGAAATGATAATCAAGGCAGGGCAGTTCAGGATAATGCCTGATTGCACATTCCGGCAGAGTAAACCTGCTGTGGTTGGCGTGAGAATTATAAGCGGAATGGTCAAGACAAATGTTGATGTCACAACAAAAGATGGTATCGTCATAGGTAAGATAAAGGGCTTGCAGTCGAGTGGTGAGAACATAGGTGTTGCTCACATTGGTATGGAAGTTGCCATGTCTATTGACGGTCCGACAGTTGGCAGGCAGATCAAAGAGGGTGACCTTTTGCATGTGAATGTTCCGGAGAGGCACGTAAAGATCCTTGAGCACGAATTGTATGATTCACTAAAGGCTGATGAGATTGAGGCGCTGGAAGCATTCCTGTCAATTAAGCGCAGGGACAATCCATTCTGGGCGAAATGATTATAACAGATATTCATGTTAAGGATATACTCGCAAACATAAGTACACTAATATACTACAATTGCAATTAGAATTGCACTTGAATTAAATTTAAGTCTAAACCTAAATTTATATCTAAAATGATATTCAAATTTCAACTTAAACTTAAACTTAAACTTACAATCATTAATTACGATACATAATACACAACAAAGAAACATTGAGCGATAATTGGAGGAAAAAATAAATGGCAGATTTTAAGATAGTGGTTTCAGATCCGAAAACCAAAACATACCAGTTTGATGTGACTGGTTCTGAGGCTAATAAGTATATAGGCAAATCTATCGGGCAGACTATGGATGGAGCAACAGTAGGTTTACCAGGGTACACCCTGAAGATCACTGGCGGAAGTGACAAAGGCGGTATTGTTATGCGCGGTGATCTCCCTGGTCCGAAAAGGCAGAAAGTCCTTGTGACAAGCGGTATTGGTTCAAAACCAAAGACAACAGGTACACGCCGCCGAAAGAGCATGCGTGGAAGGGAAATATCCCCGGACACATCCCAGATCAACACTAAAGTTGTTGAATATGGTGAGAAGGACATTGCAACACTTCTTGGTGGCGAGGCGGAAGCCGAAGGTGCTGAGGAAGTACCAGTAGAAGAAGTTGCAACAGAAGAGTGATCTTACATCACTCCTTGCACATTGTTTTTTTGGTGATCGCATATTGCACCAACGTGCAGTATGTGATTGTTATCTACAATTTTGAACTTAGAACCTGGAACTTAGAACTTATTTGTTTGAATTAGTGAGGACTCACATGCGTGAATTTTTGATCATTGGTCACAAGGCGCTGACATCCGGCAATTTTTCATTGAATGATATGCCGGGTTCTGCAGGACGCATGGATATCCTGTGCAGGTGCACAAGTGCTGCGCTTTTCCTGTCACATGACATGAGACGGGATGTGCATGTACACCTGTTATTGCTTGGTGAACCTTACCCGCCGAAGATCGTGCGTTTTGATGGTGAGAGTTTACGATACTTAAATCCTGATGAGAGGAGCAGTGGTTCCCTTATCAAAAAAGCACTTGCTAAGGAAGTCGGGGATATTGAAGTAAGATCAACACCTGGCGTATGGGTGCGACACGGCGGGCTTGTTACGCTGCTTGATGAGTTTGTAGAGAAGGGGCGCAAGATCGTGTATCTTCGTGAGGACGGGGAAGATATCAGGAATATTGTCGATTCTCCGGATGATGCCATATTCATTATGGGCGACCATAATGGGGTTACTGAAGAAGAAGAGAAACTTATCATGGATGCCGGTGCAACGGTGGTCAATGTAGGACCGTTATCCCTTCATACAGAGCATTGTGTTACGCTTATCAATAATGAATTGGACAGGGTTGCCGGTGAGTAGATACGGCTTTTCAATGATTTAGTTCAATGTTAAATTCAGGATTAAATTTAGATTTAGATTTAAAATTAGATTTAAAATTTTAAATCTTAAACTTACAAATCATAAAAGTGGTCAAATGAACATAATTGAAACTGCAAAGAAAATAATCCATGAAGGACCCATATGCGATCACTGTATGGGACGGCAATTTGCAAAATTGTCCACAGGTCTTACCAACGATGAGCGGGGACGTGCTATAAAACTGGCTCTTGCTATGGATGGCGACCGTGTATCAAAGGACGATTCGGATGATACGATCTTGACAGAACTCTCACCAAGCAGCCGTTATGCAAGAATGTCT
>JAUVET010000223.1 GCA_030594665.1 Methanosarcinaceae archaeon | reverse complement strand
TTATCCAGATAAAACTTGAACCCGAACATCTTTGCATTCATCAAAAAATCGATGTCCTCCCCCCTTGGAACCATCGGATCAAAAGGCACGACTGTGAACATGTTCCGATGGACTACCATATTCCCACCAAAAACAAAAGGAGTCTCCTTGAGTCGCGGTTCAGTCCCGATCACCTGATCAAATGCCTCGTTCATACATTCATTTTTGTCCCAATATTTCATCCATGGCCGGAATGCTTTATTCGCATGGTAATCCCCATCAGGCTGCAAATAATATCCTGCTACTGCATTGACAGTTTCCCCTTCGAATTTATTGCCAATAAACTCTCTCGCTTTTGACATAAATTCAGGGTCTTCGAAAACCTCGTCATCATCAATGAGCACTGCGATGTCCGATCCCATAATATGTGGAATGAACATGCAAAGGTTCCGTATATTTGAATACCCCTCAAGTTTGAGCAAGTCGGCACTATCGTTCTTTCCTGCGCCTATCAACATGTCGTGAATCTGCTTAAGATGTGAAGGTCCAAAAAGCAATACTTCCACTCCTGCAGTGGGTGCCGCCGATCGAATAATATCGGCAACTTTCTTTTCGACCTCATCCCCGATATCCTCTGAAGTCGGTGCTGCAATGATCACCAACCGGAAATCCTTGTCATTCAATATTCCAATGCTCTCAATTGCCCTCTGCAACGTACCTTCCATATCAAGCGGGGTCGGATGATCGTAGATCAGATCTCTTTCCTTCCAGCCGATACTGCTCTCACGTGCCCAATAGGACGGAATTACCATTGTCGTTTTCAATTTTTTGTCTCCGGATGCTTTTTAGTTGCCTTATAGGTGAAAGTGGTTAATATAATTATATATTCAGAGAGATATTTCCATAAGATATCCCGTATTTGTATAGATGTGTTAAGATAACTGCGTAAATGAGATTGTTCTATCTGAAACAAAAACCAATACAACCGCCGCAGGCGGCATATTCCAACACCACTGAACCTAGAAGTTCCTTCATATCATTCGGATTAAACGTAATGTATCATTTTAAAATTTCATATTTCTCGAAAATGGCACCTAATATCTATAATTTAATTTGTCCCAGTATCTATTTTATAAATATGTAGTGCGAGTTAATCTGAGCGTCAGCGAGGATTTTCTCGATTAGATGCGTAAAAATGAGATTTTTATCGATGACGGAGGGATGTGCCGCCTGCGGCGGATCGACTCGGTATCAAAACTACCTAAACAATTACGATCTCCTTCTCCACCAACCCTGCATCCGTAATAACAACCTTCGCCGTGTACTCGTCCAACTCCACAACATCATACCCCCTGATCTCAATCCTCTTCTTATACATCGGAGCATCAAGCACAAAACTCTCAAATTCCCCGCCCTCGCCTGCGATATTCAATCCTATCTTCTCGTTCAGCCGCACAAGTTTATCAACATCCTTTTCTGCAATCCTGCGCCCGACCCAACTCTTATCAAGACCATACGCCGCAATGCTGCTGAAAATAAACTCATACCCGAGTTTCAACAGCTCCCGCATCTCTGTTTCCTGATCGATATGCCACAGGGGCGAGAATACCTTAAGACCGATCTCATCACAAATTCGCTCTATCCTTTCTCTCTGATAGTTTGAATACAGTGCTCCCGTCACCACACCTTCAATACCATATTCTTCTTTCGCCCGCAAAATCGCTTTTTTCATATCCAGAAGTTCGACTTCCTTTTCCCCTTTGGTAACCTGCTCAATAAGTGGGAAGCCCATAGCTTCAGCCTGCAAGCGGGCGAGATTGATATTTGGGGTATGGAACATATAGGAGTCCGGGTTCTCACTCTTAATAGTGATCAGACACTCAATGGAATAGTTCTGCTCCTGCATGATCTGCAAAGCATAATTGCTGTCCTTTCCGGAACTGAACAGGACACCGAGTTTCAGGTTTGGCTGCGAGTAGAATCGTTTCAGGTACTCTGTCTTTGAACCACATCCAGCCTTCTTTGCAAGTTTTGTGATTGCCTTATCAAACCTGCTACCGTACTGCGCTGCCTGTTTTCTGCGTTCTGTGAACTCACGGGAAATACCGATATGCTCGCCAACCATGCGCAGGATAAGTTTATTCTGGCTCTGCTCATGTTCGCTGCCAACCTCCTTATTATTCTTAATTTCAACCTTGTACTGCGGCGGGATCTTGAGACAATAGTCCACCAGCCTTTTGTCAAGATATGGTACACGAAGTTCGATACTATTGTTCATTGAAACAACATCATCCCGATACGTGTTCTTCTCGTATATTTTCAGGATATCTGCATAACAATCCCTGTTAATATCTGTCGAGCGCCTGTGCCGATCATATCCTGCAAACAATTCATCGGCACCCGAACCTGAAAACATAACTCGAATACCATCTTCTGCTGCTGCTTTGCAGGCAGCATACATTGTCAACCCGACCCCAACCTTCGGAACATTAGTGTCCTCGATAAGCGGCACCACAGTCCTTAGATATTCCTCAACTTCCTCTATGTCTATCTCGCTCACACTTAGTGAGAGTCCCAACTCCTCAGCCACCTTTTTTGCATACCGGACATCCGGCGATTCCACCTCGCCTTTCAACCCAACTGTATAACATGTAAAATCCACACCCGGTTTCTTTCCAAGTTGCTTACACAGATAAGCGATAATTGTAGAATCAACACCGCCGGAGAACAGGATACCAAACGGTTCGTCGGGGATGCGGATCGATATCGCATCAGTCAGGAGTTTCTCAACATCCGCGCGAATGGCTTCAACTGACACTTCATGTTCCGGTGTGATTGAAAAGAACTCACGGTTGTATTTTGTGATTGCATCATCCTTAATGTCATAACACAATATCTCGCGCGGGTTCAGTTCTTTGATGTCGAGGAAGTTGACAGCACCAAGGGCTTTTTTCTCAGAAGCGAACGCAAAATCGGAATTGGTGCTGTACCACATGGGTTTTAGACCAAGAATATCACGGGCAATGTACACTTTTTCATCGAGCCAGTATGCGAATGAATAGACGCCGATAAACTCGCGAAGGGTGTCATCGATTATCTGGCTAACATCTGATGTTGTGTCAATTTTTACTTTATCAGCAATCCGTTTCTCGATAAGTTGAATCAAAAGGTCTGAGTCATTTTTAGCATCGATGTCATACTTGCTGCTCAGTTCCTTCCAGTTATATATCTCGCAATTAGCAACCAGCCTCCCCTCACGAACGATTGGCTGCGGAACAAAATTGACCATTGAATGCAGCGTGTGACCAAGTATGTTTATGTCTTTTGGAACTGTCAGTGAATCAACATCATCCGAGTGTTTCACCCAATCAGCACCACAGGCACCGGCACCGTCCATGCCACGATTTTTGAGGATAGTAAGGGCTCGGTGTGTATATTCTGCTGCATCCTGTGTATTGAAAAAACCTGTTATTCCGCACATTGTTTTTGTGTAATTTTAGTATAATATTATATTCATTGTTTAATCGTGCGCGCACATTTACCACACAATCTATTTCAATATATTTGAATAGTGCAATTGAGTTTTTAGTGTGTCTGTATATTCAGCCAATTTTTGACAGGATTTACCGAATGAA
>JAUVET010000248.1 GCA_030594665.1 Methanosarcinaceae archaeon | reverse complement strand
CAATGAGGCTTAATCCCCTCCATAATCGCTAACCAAATATTATAATCATATCAGACATGTCTTTTTGCTGTAATCTCTTTTGCCCGAGTTTATAAATTATCCTGCAAATCGCCACCATCTTCAGGATTGAATATGTTGCCTAATTTCGACAAAGCAAATACTTACCCTGCAAGTATTGTACACTTTAGATCAAGTTTTCATAATAAGTCCTTCCACCCAAATGGGAAAGAATATATGATTGTTTAAAGACATATAAAGTGTACAAAAATAAGTGATCAACAACATGAACGCAATAACATCAGCACAGATGAATGCAATTGACGCAAACTGCGAGTACTTAGGTTTGAACCCCCTTCAACTTATGGAAAATGCAGGTGCCGCTATCGCACAAGCGGTCATTAACAAGATCGGCGGCGGGCAGAAGAGTAAAGTCATACTTATCACAGGCAGAGGCAACAACGGAGGCGATGCCTTTGTTGCAGCACGCCATCTCGCATCCGGTTGCGGTATTCGACCAAAGGTAATCCTACTTGGTCATGCATTCCAGATAAAAACAGAGGAAGCCCGCCGGAATTTTGATGCACTAAAACACAGTAATGTTGAAATATTAGAGGTCACAGGATCAACAGGACTTTTGAGATCGGAATGGATCAAGGATCCCGATATCATCGTGGATGCCATATTCGGAACAGGGATCAAAGGACAGGTAAGGGAACCCGAATCTACTGCAATTGACATCATTAACACCTCGGAGGCGTATGTCATCTCAGTGGATGTGCCGTCAGGTTTCAACCCGGATGGTGGACCGTTCGATAGATCCGTACATGCGGATACAACACTTACATTCCACAAAATGAAAACAGGACTGATAACCCCGGATGCAAAAAAGTACGCAGGCGACGTGAGGGTAATTAATATAGGAGTCTGTGAGGATGCTGAAAAGTATGTCGGCATCGGAAACCTGAAAACACTCAGCCGCCGTGGGACAGAAAGCCATAAAGGGCATTCCGGCAGGATACTGGTGATTGGCGGCGGCGCGTATTCCGGCGCACCTGCACTTGCAGCACTTGCAGCGCTTCGAACAGGAGCGGATATTGTCACACTGGCTGTGCCAAAAAGCGTGGCTGGTATTGTCGCATCCTTTTCTCCAAACCTGATCGTCCGCGCACTCTCATCTGATGTCCTGTGTCCCGAAGACGTGCCGCAGGTACTGGAAATGATCGGATCGCATGACGTTGTTATTATTGGGATGGGACTTGGCAGGGATGAACGGACAAAGGAGGCGATCGTAGCGATAATCCCGCACTGCAAAAGGGTTGTTGTCGATGCCGATGCATTATATGAACTGAAACTTCCACCAGCCGATGGATGCGTGATGATAATAACACCTCATGCGGGAGAGTTTGCGCAGATATGTGGTACTTGTGGCACTGAAACCCCGACCGATACAAGCGCCCGCATTGAAGCTGTTATGAAGTTCTCAAAACAAAACAGGGTTGTGACATTATTGAAAGGAAACACTGATATTATCTCTGACGGCGAGTCGGTCTTATTGAACAGGACCGGCAATCCTGGTATGACAGTCGGGGGAACAGGGGATGTGCTTGCAGGTATTGTGGGTGCGCTTTTTGCAGTAAATTCTTCAATGGATGCGGCATCCTGTGGCGCGTTCATGAACGGCGCGGCAGGAGATATTGCATTTAGATCGCGTGGATACGGGTTGCTTGCTACTGATGTTATTGATAATATCGATTTGTCCAGCGATTTTTGACGGTGAGTCGATCCGCCGCAGGCGGATTCCAAACATTATGAAAAAAGTAGATACTGGTCAAATTATAGTCAAGAACCTAATATTTGAACAAATTCTCAATTTCCTAAAAAAAGTTCCAAATGCTCCGGCCGGGATTCGAACCCGAGTCACTGGCTCGAAAGGCCAGAATGATTGGCCGGACTACACTACCGGAGCACAATGAATATCGCAGTGAAGCGACCCCAATAAGTCACACAGCGTTATTAAACTTTCGCCTGATGTCAGGATTGATCATCAAGACCAACTAAATGCAGGACCCAGTCACCAAGTTTACCGCAGTATTCAGGTTGGCATGCATCCCTACATCCGGCACATGGGGAGAACGCATCTGCCGCCAAAAGATCATCATACAATGGTTTTTCATCTTCAGCTACTTTTAACAAATATGTTCTTGCGCCATTGGAAACAGCATGCTCACGTATGACAAGTTCACTCTTTACCAGTTTTGTTACGATCCTTGAACATTTCCGGCTATCCATATCCATCTCTTTCCAGAGTTCACTCTGGAAAACACCTTTTTTATGCTTACGAATAGCGTCTAAAGTTAATTCATTCAGGTCCATGATTAAATTTCCACAGCATTAAATATATCAATTTCCCACCGGGATTATAAGAATTATGTTGTTTCCACGCAAAACCACAGAGCCAAGAGAGCGAAGCCTCTCACCATCTACGATCTCGACAGCATCCATAAGATGAAGGTTCAGGTAATCGTCCACACTCTTAAGAGTACCCTCAAGAATATGATGGTCTCCTTTCATCTCCACCTGAACCTTTGAACCAATTGCTTTTTGAACTTTTTTATTCGGGAACAAAATTATATCCTCACATTATATTGTAAATCATTAAACATCAATAGAACGATAATAATTAGATACCAGAAGATTTTAAATGCACAATATCATATTTATGGTTGGCGATTAATGGGCATGTACTCACCAATTGACCTACCAATTGACCTATCATTACCTTATTACCCACTATTCTTTTCTTATATATAGCCCTGTATCTCGGAACTATCCTTCGAAGATTGGCCTTTTGGCTTCACAGCAGCCGGTTGCATCTTGCTGATCGGACCGAACATTTTCTCATAATCCAGAATGTGCTGATTTAACCAGCGTGAAAGTTCAAGTGCAGCAAGAGGTGTCAGTATCACTTCAGTCTCCACCCGTCTTTCAATGACATGCGAATCCGTTTGTTCACCAAATGAACGTGGGGAATCATTATAGAACCCAATCCTGAAATCATACGGGCTGTGTCCACCTATAGCACCTATTGAATAAACCTGTTTGAAATCATCAGGTCTATAAAACTCGATCTTAACCTTTCTATTTTCTCTCAACTTTTCATCATTTTTAGCCATGTAAATATATCCTATAACTTATCAGTAACTTGTAATT
>JAUVET010000087.1 GCA_030594665.1 Methanosarcinaceae archaeon | reverse complement strand
CATGAATGTGATATTGTTTGTCCTTTTGAGGAGATCGCCGAATATGAAAGTCATGGGTATGTTCTTGTGTCCTATGCTAAAACGGACAATGGATACAGGACAACATTCAATGTTCCATTCAGTAGCATGACAGCGCTTTTTCATTTTGCAGAAGATATCAGCAAAGAACTTAAGAACAAAAACGTTAACATTGACATATACTGGACTGGTAATGATGCGGACATTGTGTTGCTATATGACAAACTTAGTAATATAGATGGATGGAATCTTAAACAGGTGAAATATAAAGATGAAGGTAAGGACAAGTAGAGTTTTTTCTTAAGGCTAAGGTTAGATCTACTTCTTATACACAATTTTATAAATCAAATTCAACAGATAAATCCGCATTATGCAAACACTGATCGATCAAAGAGGAAAATTAATGAGAGAATTACCCAAAACCGACTGTAATAATCTATTATCATCAATGGAACTTATGTCAAAACACATCCACGGCGTAGTCAATGAACTCGAAGTGGATAATATCAAGAAGATGCTTGCCGATTTACTAAATGCAAATTGTATCTTTGTTATGGGTGCCGGACGCTCCGGTCTGGTTGCAAAAGCATTTGCGATGAGGCTTATGCATCTTGGATTTAGCGTCTATGTAGTGGGAGAATCCACTACACCGGCTGTTAAGGATAATGATGTTGTGGTTGCAATATCGGGTTCAGGTGAGACGCGCTCAATATCAGATCTTGGAAAGATCACAAAGGAGATCGGGGCAACACTGATAACCGTAACGTCTAACAGGGAGTCAACGCTTGGGAAATTGTCAAATACAATTGCCCTGATCCCTGGCAGGACAAAGGAAGATGCAGGAGGATATCTTGAGAGACACATGCGCGGTGAGTATTCACACTTAACACCGCTCGGGACATCATTTGAGATCACAACCCTCGTGTTCTTGGATGCTATTATTGCTGAATTGATATCAATTACAGGTGCATCCGAGGACGATCTGAAGTCCAGACATACAATTTTAGAATAGGGTGAGGAGTACAATGGCTGACACGAAGTTTGCACAAAGGGTTTTGGACATAGACATATCCGGCATTCGAAAGATATTCGAAGCTGCAGGCTCGGATGCAATAAATCTCGGACTCGGTCAGCCGGATTTTGATACACCATCTCACATACGACAGGCAGCTATTGATGCCATAAACGAAGGATTCACAGGATATACATTCGGATCCGGTATTGTGGAACTTCGCGAGGCATTGAGCCACAAGTTCAAGGAGGAGAATGATTTTGACGTATCTTCCAATGAGATTATAGTCACATCAGGTGCATCCGAGGCATTGGAGATCGCAATCGCTGCACTTGTTAATCCTGGTGATGAGGTGCTGATCGCAAACCCGGGGTTCGTATCATACAATGCATTAACCGAGATGATGGGCGGTCGTGCTGTCGGTGTACCTCTTGGCGAGGATTTGACAATGCGTCCGGATGACGTGATGGAACGGATAACTCCAAAGACCAAGGCGTTCATTGTTAATTCACCTTCTAATCCCACGGGTGCAGTACAAACCAAGGACGACATGAAGGCATTTGCGGATATTGCGGATGACCACAATATCACGATAATCTCGGATGAGGTGTATGAACATTTCATTTATGAGGGTGAGCATGTAAGCCCTGCAAAGTATTCGGATAACGTTATTACAGTCAATGCCACCTCAAAGACATATTCGATGACAGGGTGGCGACTTGGTTATGTCGCTGCAAAAAGTGAGTACACAGAACAGATGTTAAAAGTACACCAGTATGTTCAGGCGTGTGCAAATTCCATTGCACAAAAAGCGGCACTTGCAGCCATCACGGGACCGATGGAGCCGGTAATTGCCATGCGCGATGAGTTCAAAAAACGGCGCGATGTTCTGGTAAATGGTTTGAATGGGATGGGTTTGAAATGTGCTCTCCCAAAAGGTGCATTCTATGCTTTCCCTGAAGTTTCGGATTCGGCAGAAGTTGCGACAAAGTTCATTTCGAACGGTGTCGTTGTTGTCCCAGGCATTGCATTTGGGGATAGGGGTGACGGTTACATGCGAATCTCGTATGCGGCATCGATGGCTGATATAGAGCGGGCACTTGACATAATGGAACGTGTTTTGTAAGTTTAAGAATAGGATCAAATTATTTCAGGCTCAGAATTTTCTTCATCCTGCTCTTGCTTTAATTTCTTCTTTTCATCGATCATATCAAGCAGTTTATTGACCACAAGATCAATACCGTCACCTGTTGCGGTTGACATTTTCATGTCAACAAAATCAGTTTCTTTGAATTCGGGCAGGTCATATTTGTTTGCAACAACAATGATTGGCAGGTCAAATTGTTCCTTAACCTCATCAAGCATATGTTTTTGGTCAGATATTTCATAACCGCATGTCTCGCTTGCATCCAGAATGAAAAGTACGACCGCATCCAGATATTTTAGTGCAGTGATCGCTTGCAATTCGATATCGTTCCTATCTGCCATTGGCCTGTCAAGCAGACCCGGGGTGTCAAGGACTTGATATCTGTCATTGTCCCTGAAAAAATGACCTATTGTTACACCTTTTGTTGTGAATGGATAGGATGCGACCTCCGGATTTGCACCTGTTATTGCGGAAACAAAACTGGATTTTCCAACATTCGGGTATCCTGCAACAACAATAGTGGGTTCGTCATGGACTGATGGCAGTTTTCGTAAGACATTTCTTGCATCATTTAACATTACAAGGTTCTTGTTAATTGACTTTATGATCGAAGCCATTCTTCCGAATGCTTCTTTTCGAATTCCGATCGCATCACGGCTTTTTCGCATCTTTCCAACATAGTCCCTTGCGATGTCATGGATCATGCCGCTTGCCCAGTCAACAGAACCAAGGGACATTCTCAAGTCATCAACGCCAACAAGTATGTCTGTGAGTTCAAAGTAAAATCTGGGAAGGTCATCAAAGTTTGGAAAACGCCTTACAATGTTTGCCAGATTATCGGATAGAACATTTGCGGCTGTAAGTAGCATTGACTCCTCTGCTTTTCGACCACTGACCCTGCCAGTGATCTGCTTACCGGCCTTTGCCCTGGCTGCCCGTTTGAATGCTTTATCTATTAGTTCATCCGATGTGGGAACTGTGTGGATCTTCTCAAATATCATTTTTATTTACCTTGTCAATCAGGCTCAAACTCGTGTAAGGTATATATCTCTATTCCCCATGGGATGTTATGTACATTTAGAGTCAAACGCGGCGGCGGCACATCCAACCGCAGCAGAGCTGTAGGGTATAATAATGAAGATAAATTAACTCTGTAATCATCATCTATGTTAAATGCTCAATACGTATATATACTACCTTTGAGTACATATAATTAAGACTGTTGCAAAAGTGATGAGATCCAAATATTCTGAATAACATTAATAAGTTGAACGCTATGCAGCAGTGTGTTGTATTTGTTTCATAAATTGAAATGCCTTAAAATGTGGGCTTTTCCGATATCCCTAATTCACATAAAACCAGCGGTGTACATCAATGGAACTCACTCCTATTCAGAAAGACATTCTTATTGCACTTATCAATCTTCAAAGACAAAAAGACCGTGCAGTTAAGGGTGAAGAAATTGCACAGCTTATAAACCGCAATCCTGGTACAGTTCGTAATCAGATGCAATCTTTAAAAGTACTTGGCCTGGTTGAGGGCGTGCCAGGTCCGAAAGGTGGCTATAAGGCAACAGGCGGAGCATATGATGCGCTTAATGTCACTGAAATGGAAAATGAGGCTGTTGTTCCTATTTACAAGAACAATAAAATTGTCAAGGATGCAACTGCAGCAGAGATCAGTTTTACAACTATGAGACATCCGGACCTGTGTAACAGCACAGTACGGATACTTGGCAATATCAGGGATTTTGTCCAGGGCGACTTAATCCAGATAGGACCGACCCCTGTAAACCATTTGATCGTTCGCGGAAATGTCATTGGTCGGGATGATAGTCAAAACTCACTTCTTTTTGAGATTACAGAGATGATATCATTACCCAAAAAACCGGTGAAGAACTATATCAAAAAAGATGCCACTGTTGTTAATGTCGGTGCGAACATCCAGGAAGCTGCAAGAGTTCTTGTAAGAAATAATGTACACGGGGCACCTGTTGAAGAAAAGGGCAACATTGTTGGGATTGTGACATTTACGGATATAGGCGCGGCTCTTGCAAATGGCAAGACTACACTGAAAGTACGGGATATAATGACAAAAGATATCGTTACCGTAGATGGCGATGCTCCTTTGTATGAGGCAGTGAAAGAATTCAATAAACATAAAATAGGACGTATTATCGTTATGATCGACGGTATGCCAAAAGGTGTCCTGTCAAAAACAGACGTTTTGAATGAGCTTGCTGTATTTTAGTTTTATTTTCAGTTTTAATTTTAACTTTAATTATACCGTGTCTTGATCAAGTAGTTTTTATGCCGGGTCAATTCGCCGCAGGCGTTGCATTCCGCACATGATGAAAAAACGGTCAACCCCTGCGCTTTTTTAGTTCCGAAACAAGATCCTCCAGTTTCACATCATTTGCAGCGAGCATTACAAGCAAGTGGAATATCAGGTCTGAAGATTCATAGATAATCTCATCATGATCCTTATTCTTTGCTGCAAGTATCACCTCTACTGCTTCCTCGCCCACTTTTTCCAGTATCTTGTCCATTCCTTTCCTATGATCCAGGAGCGAGCAGACATACGACCCTTCTACCGGGTTGTTTTTGCGGTCGAGTATAACATCGTATATCTCATTTAAAATCGATAAATCGGTATCCGGCATTTTTTTAAACCTCTATTTTCTTGGTATGTTAAGTGTAACAATACTTACACTGGTTTCTTCTTCATGTATAATATTGTCCCTTTGTATTTGATTTTAAGTATCCTGTGATATGGTATCATTGTATCGGGATAAAGTGTAAAGAACGAGCGTCCAATATCTGCGATATCCGTTCCTGAAACTGTTTTAGTGTCACTGGGTACACCTCTGTGGACATATTGGATGCTGCATTCACCCATATCCATCCCTTTCCATTTCAGTTCATTCAATATATCTTTGGAGTGTTTTGATTTTATCGGACCGTTCATGGATTGCATAATCTACAATATATAATAATGTCAGATTTTTATTTATATGATACCATCAAAAATATTATCTAATGAACATTGAAACCATCAATGCTCATTAAATGCTAAATGTGTCTTCAATGTTTAAAAAGGAGTGGAAATATGAAAACTGAAAATATTCAGATAAAGGATATAATGACACGTGGAGTACTGACCGTGCCAATCGAATCTACTGCAAATTACGTTGCATCAGTAATGGCAGACCACGAAGTATCTGCTGTTGCCGTGATTGAAAAAAGTGGCGAAGCTATTGGTATTATATCTGAGATGGACATTCTCGAAAAGATTAACAGCATTAATTGGGAAAACGCATTTGCAGATGAACTAATGGCACAATCAATTGAATCTATCAGCCCTTCTTCAACTTTGAATGAGGCTGCACGGATCATGTCAGAAAAACATATTCACCGTCTGATGGTCATGTCAGAAAAAAGTGTGGGTGCCTCCAATCGCCCGATTGGGATTGTAAGTGCAGGCGACCTTATGCAGCAAATGCTTCAAAATAAAAATTAAAATTAAAAATGATTTGATCTACCGATCAAGCACAACACGATAACATTGTGCCGGATCGGTGAGCCGCATGTTTCTAAAATATTTATCTTCTAAATCGTTCTTGGGTCAGTGATCTCTCCCGTCAGCGCAGATGCTGCGGCCGTTGCAGGTGAACTAAGATATACGAACGAATCCGGACTGCCTTCTCGTCCCTTGAAGTTGCGGTTGGATGTTGCAAGTCCCACTTCGCCATCTCCCAGAAGCCCGAAGGAACCGCCCATACATGGACCACAGCAAGGTGATTCCACTATTGCACCTGCTTCCATGAACTGTTCGACATATCCTGCTCTTAAGACCTTCATGTATTCGGTTCTGGATGCAGGGATGATCAAAAGACGCACACCTTTTGCAACGGGTTCGTTACCCATCATTTTTGCGACGATCTCAATATCCTCAAAACGACCATTTGTACATGAGCCTACAAACACCTGGTCTACCTTTGTACCTTCGACATCCGTGACAGGTTTAACGTTATCCACATTATGCGGACATGCAACCTGGGGTGCAAGGTCGGATACATTATATTCGTGGAACCCGGAATATTCGACACCTTCATCAGATCTCCAATACGGATCAAACTCATATCCGGGTATTCTCTCTTTCAGGTACGCTTCTGTGATCTCGTCTGCCTCGACAATACCTGCCTTGCCGCCCATCTCTATCGCCATATTGGACATTGTCATGCGCTCTGGCATTG
>JAUVET010000208.1 GCA_030594665.1 Methanosarcinaceae archaeon | reverse complement strand
TGACGACCGTTTTTGATCAATTGAATTCTAACACATTTCCTTATTGCCGAGTTTGGCTGTTTTGCTTCAACCCCGACTTTCTCAAGCACAATTCCGCGACCCTGTGGTGCGCCACCGAGTGGATCTGATTTCACATCCAATCCAAGAGCACGCCTGTTGTAGCGTGAGTCTTTCCATCTCGCATCCTTTCGGTTTTGCTGAAGTGTGTGAGCTGCATATTTTCCGTTTGGCATATTTACATTCTCCAATTATTGTTCCTTAACCTGATTTTAGTTTTATGGGTATAAATTTTATGGGTATTAATTATATGGTATTTGTTTAGTTCATTTCGATTCATTCTATTTTACCACTACCGATTCTGCCACAGAGTACACAGAGACTGTAGCAACTTTCCCTCTGTGCTCTCTGTGTCCTCTGTGGCCAGAATTTCACTCGCAAGAGGTTACACTTATTTTTTTATAATAATTCTCTGTGGCTTATGAACAAATTGAGCTAAATAAATACTAAAAAACAAACGTACTGAAAAAGGAAATCATCAACAAAGAATGAGGTTTGCCAAACTTTGGTTAAAAGTAATTCCCTTTTAAACGATTGCAGTATGATCAGGAGATCGTGTCATCTGCCAGAGGGCAGGCGCACATCTCCATCAGTGCTTCTTCTCCTGTATGTGACCCGCGTGCGATGAGTATATCTCCTATCTGGACTACGGTTTTTGAGCCCGGGCTGTAAACCCACCTATCGGTACGTTTGACTGCCATAACGTGAACGCCGGTCTCGGTCTCAAGATTGAGTTCGCTGAATGATCTTCCAACGATTGGTGAGCAGGCATCGACTTGAAGTCTTGTTATGACTTCATCGGAACCCCTTACTGCAATTGTGATTATCGGATGCAGGTCGATATCCCGAAGCACTGTATCTGCAACATCATATGCAGCATCTGAAATTGATTCGGATGCAGTTGCAAGATGCAAAAGTCCGCGCAGTTGGTTTACATCAGGTACGTGTTTTGCAGTTTCCAAAACCCAGTGCTGGAGTTCATATTTCATTGAATCCATTTCGGATTCCAGTGCCCTAACCTCGTGTGCGATATCCTCATTATCAAAAAGAAGAGCGGAATATGCAAGCCCGACCGACAGTTCAGCCATGTTCTTCATATCTACTATAATATCCACAGCTTTTTCGAGGCCCTTTAAGACCTTTCCATGCTGTATCTCTTTTGGTTTGTATTCCTGGTTGGTTGCAAGTTCAACAAAGATTGGCACACCGTCATCATGACCGCGTGCAAAGAGCACATCATCCGGTCGTATACGTGTGTCATTGTTTGGATCATATACCCAATCATCATGTCGTCTTATTGCGATAATCCACATTCCGGGATCGCTATCGAGTTCAAGGTCATTGAGCGTGCATCCAACCATACTCGACTCCGCGTTCACAGTTGCGCGCACAATGGTCTCTTCTGCTTCCCGCAATGCAACTTTTAGTTCGGGTGGAATACCCATGTCCATCAGAACGATCTTTGCAATGTCACCTGCTGCATTTGCGATATTCTCGGAAGAGGCTGCAACCTGCAAAACGCCGGACATTTCTTCGGCTTCATCGATACGCCGTGCGCTTAGCATAGCGGCTATCTTTATGTGATAATCAATAGTATCCATCTTGTCTTCAAGGCGGAGAACCTCTTCTGCAATATCATCAGCATCATATACCATTGCAGAATAAGCAAGGTCTACCATTAGTTCAGATGTATTTTTCATCTCGATCAGCAGATCTTTGAGATTTCGCGGACTATATTTTATTTCTTTTAGGCTCATGATATTTCTACCAACTATAAGCTAGATTTACTATTATTTCTTAATGCTATATAATGATTAATTCTTAATACGTATTAACTGCGATTTGTTTTAGATGATTCCCACGATGTGGAGGGCTGTGAATATTCCGAAAACACCTACGAGGTCCCCAATTGTTGCGATCAGTGGTATTACGGTGTCATCGGGGTCTATTCCGTACTTGTGGGATGTTACTGCAATCACTATTGTGGCTGAAAATACAATCAACAATTCCAGTGAAGTTGTTATGAGGCTGATCTGCAGAAGCGTGACCAATCCAATTTCGAACCCCATCCATATGCTTACCAGCCACACAATTATACTGAGTGCTATCGATGCTGTTATTCCTACAATTATTGCTGCAAGAACACTATTCCGGATTACAGGATTTTTGTGGATATGGCTCTCAAGACCCATGTGGAATGCAGAAGACAGGCGTGCCCCCAGCATGCTACCTGTGTCTCCTCCTATTTTTATGAGTGCCGGTATCATTATCAAGAGCACTGGCATTGATATGAGGCTATCGACTTTTGTGTTTAGCATTTGTCCTGCTGCGATACCTATTACGCATGTGATGAGCAGCACCGGCAAGCTCCTGCCAACAATTCCCCTGATGGTATAATAGGTCATAAGGTAAGCACCACCTTTGCAGCGACCAGTAGCATGAACATTGAAACAATGTCTCCTATTGTAGCAATCGCAGGTGTGACTACATTATCGGGATCGAATCCGAACCTGAACATTCCAAGTGCCAGCAGTACTGCAACTAAAGAAAGTATGATCCCGGAGGTGACTCCTGCAATGACTGCGATGAGTGTCAGCACGAATATGCCTGCGCTTTCAAGTCCCAATGCGAGAGTTGCATAGTGCCCCAGTACGCCGAGCACAATGGACAATATGAAACTGAGCAAAAGGGAGCCCGATACGTTATTGAGGAGTTCCGGATTGCTGTCTATCCGCGTGATAAGACCCATGTGGATCGCAGTCCCGAGGCGTGATCCGAGGGTGCATGATATGTTCCCGCGCATTCCAAGTACGGCAGGGGTGATCACGATCAGCCCCGGGATAAGCTGGAGTTCATTGGTCATTCCTGAAAATATAATGCCTGCAACAACACCGCCGATGGTTGCTATTATCTCAAATGGCAGCGCTTCGCGTACTATCGAACTGACACTGGCATACTCGCCAAGATATTCCTCTATTTCAATATCATCGCTGTCATGGTGTGGCATACAGGATAGTACGGCTTCTATTATTATTAAAACAATCCCAGTTTTTTATATGAATGAAGCAGGAAGTTCCTCTCTTGCCATATGGCGGCAGGGAGATGTAGTTCACTGATCCGGGTAGTTCATTAACTTTATTATCGACGGACAACTATTGAACAATTATCTCATCAATTTTATTATATACTTTGAGATTATTATAATATAACAAAGTGAGGTATTTCATGGAACTTGGAAAAATTCCAATATGTATTGAGTCACTGGATTTTAAAACTATGACGGCGGAAGCCCTAATTTCCGCTTGAAGAACAACCAGTTCTTGTTCCTCATCTGCCCCCCGATTTTGGTTTTGATGAGCGCATACCTGCCCTGCATTTTGCTGCCGGATAGTTCGAAGAGTATCTTTTCGTTCTCATTGAAGTCTTCGACCACAAGCCCGCCCCGATCCCGGAGTGTTACTGTTCCTGCGCCGTAGTGCTCTTTTGGTATTTCGCCTTCGAAGTCTGCGTATTCAAGCAAAAATTGGTCCCAAAAAATAACCGCAGAGATCGGAAAGTTCGCAGAGAGTTGCTTTTTTTGGAATACAACCCATTCAATGTTGGGGATATCCTGAATTACCATTTAAGATACTAAACAGTATCTGCTTTTTGTGACTTTCTGCCACAGAGGTCACAGAGGTCACAGAGGGACCTTTTCCAC
>JAUVET010000135.1 GCA_030594665.1 Methanosarcinaceae archaeon | reverse complement strand
TATATATAAACCGAACGCCACAAAACTTAAAACTGCTGCCCGACAAGGGTTATGAAAGGCTTGAGCCGTATGTGATGAAAGTTGCAAGTACGGTTCTTAGAAGAGGGAGAGCGAGTAATCGCTCTTTCTTATTCGGCCGTCTTAAAAATAACTGGAAAATGGGATAGTGCCGTAAATGAGTACTCACCGCAAAGGACGCAAATATCACAAAGACATTGTTGCATTGACTTTGCGTCCTTTGCGTCCTTTGCGTCCTTTGCGTCCTTTGCGGTGCAATATCTCCTAAATAATATATTTTAACAGCCATGGCGGAACCCTTACCAATACATAAGCCCGCACCCCGTAGAGTGCAGTCTTGAACACACTCGGGCGCGCTGACTGCAACCACCACTCCTGCCCCTGTTGCCATCTCTGCAATCGAACCGGCGGCGCAGTTAGCCGTTCTTTGCGGTGCAATATCTCATAAATAATATATTTTAACAGCCATGGCGGAACCCCTATCAATACATAAGCCTGCAGTCGCTTTCTGATCTGAAGTGAAATACCGGAGATCCGTCATGGCACGCGAAACAATGTAAATTGTTACCATACCAATTTTCCAGGGCACATCTGTCAACTTTTGAAACCGTGTTGATTATTCAATGGAGGCATGTCTTCCCGTAATAGCATTCGAAAGCCTGCCTGTTGAAAGTGCCCATCTGATGTTAACGCATCTTTCAAACCATAGTCCTCCATTACAATGAATGAAATGCAATCCGTTAACCCCCATTCTTTATCTTCCCGTTTATGATAAAAATCGATTGCACGACGCAGCAAAACACTATCTACGGGAATAACGTTGACGTTGTGAGTTCTATATAAACTTTCTATAAACGCAACTGCTATGGAACGATTTGAACGTGACAATGAATTACCAATTTCAATTATTACCGTTTCTGTAATCCACACTTCATCTGCAGCACGCGTTGATGGAAGCAACATTTTAGCATGTTCATGATATCTATCGTTTTGATTAAGTAATGCCAGCACGTATGCCGTATCCATGAAAAACCGACTTGTATTCATGCTACTGCTCTTTTTGCTGCTTAGGTATGCCGTATAGATAATGATCGTGTTCTTCAGACCAATCTTCCGGTCCATCAACCTTCCCGGAAAATTCGCTGAGTACATCCCAAAGGCTCTGCCCGGTTATTGGTTCTTCATCTTCGATCGTGACAAGATAACGAACATTCGGCTTTAAATCTACCGATTCTTCGGGTCTTAAGACTTTTCCATCGAAGTGAACGTGTAATCTGTGTGTTTTGACCATTTCCATAGTTCTATTGTTAATTTCATATTACTAATATCTTGGGACCAAATTTTAATCATTTCCCCTAAAATACGTTATAATGTATCATTTCCTTTGGGTTTTGATTGATGGAAAGTTGGATATAGTCCATGGAATACAGTAAACTGCGCTGCTTCTCGCTCGCAGTGGAGTTGTGGATGGGAGGGAGAATTATCCTCATAGGACATGGATTCGTGCGGATTTAAAGTTTCTTTTTTTTAGTTTTACCGCAAAGAGCGCAAAGACATTGTTACCGCAACTTTGCGTCCTTTGCGTTCTTTGCGGTGAGTTATCTAATAAATTATATATTTTAACAGCCATAACGGAGCCCCCAACACCTGAGCCCGCAACCGCTAGAGTGCAGTCCTGAACACACTCGGACACGCTGCCTGCCACCACCACTCCTGCCGCGCCTGCCCCTGTTGCCATCTCTACAATCGGACCGGCGGCGCAGTTAGCTTTTCCAATGTTCCTTTCCGATGGCTGTTTTTAGCAGGATGTCAACGGCGGTTTAAAATTCCCCACCCATTTTAGATGGTCGGCTGGGTTGGTGATGAAGGGGCGTGCGTTGAGATCGGGATTGTATATGCTCTGGGGGCGTGCATTATTATGATACGATATTACATAAATTATATATTTTAGCATTCATGACGGACCCTCCATCGCCCCCACCAGTGTCCGATGCCTCCGCCCGCATTGCAAAACACCCGCGCGCTGCTTCTCGCTCGCAGTGGGGAAAGGGATGAGAGGTGGAATCAGTATCGTAAGACATGGATTTACACGAATTGAAAGTTTCTTTTAATTTTACCGCAACAGACCAGATTATTCTCTTTGCCGGATTTGGAGGTGTACATGGGAAATCGATAGCGAGATGATTAACTTTTGATAGGGACCAGGGAAATTGATTCGATTGCGATCGGTTTTTAACATATCATTGAAAGTTAAGATGACGTGTGCCGGAAGGCTCTGGTAAAGTTTAATACAGTATAGAACAACTCTAAGAAGACATGAAACGAACGATGGATAAGAAATTACTTGACCGGATACTTGAAAAAAACAGGGAACAGGAAGGACGCCTGTCCGCATTTGCGACTAAAGGTTCTGATGGCATACGAAAGAAAGATGAACCAGATGATGTACGGTCAAAGTTTTTTCGGGATTCTGACCGCATTATCCATTCAAGGGCGTACACGCGGTATATCGATAAAACCCAGGTGTTTTATCTATTTAAGAACGAACATATCGCACACCGCGTGCTCCATGTACAGATGGTCTCAAAGATCGCAAGACAGATCGGGCGGGCGCTGGACCTGAACGAGGATCTTATTGAAGCCGTGGCGCTGGGGCATGATATTGGTCATGCGCCTTACGGACATGAAGGTGAAGTCTACCTTTCCGCATTATGTAAAAAATACGGGATTGGCGCTTTCCATCACAATGTACAGAGTGTGCGGTTCCTTGATAAGATCGAGGATTACAACCTGACCCTTCAGGTCCTTGATGGAATACTCTGCCATGATGGTGAAAGTCAGGATCGAGCCCTGAAACCGCACAGGGACAAGTCGTGGGATGTGTTTGAGCGGGAAATCGAGGATAAGACGTTCAGGAACATTGAGCTGACACCCATGACCTTAGAGGGATGTGCTGTGCGGGTCGCGGATATGATCAGTTTTGTTGGCAGGGATATTGAGGATGCGATCACTGTGGGATTGATCACACGGGATCAGGTCCCTGAGAACTGCGCAGAAATGATCGGAAACAATAACAGGGAGATAATCAACACTCTTGTTATCGATGTGATCGAGAATAGCTACGGTGAGGATTGCATCACGTTTGGCAGCGAGATATGGGGGGCGTTGCAGGATTTGAGGTATTTCAACCTGGAAAATATCTACGAGAATCTCAGGATCAGAACCCAGTCCGGTAAGATCAGAAGGATGTATGAGTTCATGTTCGATACGTTCCTGAAAGACATTGAAGAGGAGAACCGTGAATCGAATATCTACCAGCACCATGTGAATTATTATAGTTCCGGCGGCTATGGTGAGCGGTGTTCTGCGCCTGGGATCGTGCGTGATTTCATTGCCGGAATGACTGATAATTATTTTAACAATAGTTTCAAGGAACTTACCTATCCGAAAAAATGCAGGTACAGCATTGAGGAGTGCGAGGGATCAATTTTATGGTGAGAATTTTCAGAAAATTCGATCTATGGGAGGATATGTTATGAAAATATACATTGCCGGACCGCTTTTTTGTGATGCTGAGCTTGAATACAATGAAGGGATCTATAAATTCCTGTCAGACCTTGGTTTTAACACGTTCCTTCCCCAGCGGGACGGATACAAACTGGTAGAGCTTGAGAAGAAGGTCGGCAGATCGGAAGCTGTGAGAATGATCTTTGACAGGGACGTGCAGGAGATCAGGGATTGTGATGCTGTGGTCTTCAATATGGACGGCAGGGTTCCTGATGAAGGGGCGTGCGTTGAGATCGGGATCGCCTATGCTCTTGGGAAGGTGTGTATAGGATTGAAGACTGATGCGAGAGGTGCGTTTGACGGTGCTGATAATCCTATGGTGCTGGGTGCGCTGAAGTTTCGGGTGGCGGAAAATCTGTGGGATGTTGGGGAGATGTTGAGTGAGGAGTTGGATTGAGACAATGGGTAATTAAATGAAGTAATAATGAAATATAGGCGGGGGTTGAATGCCTCTCACTATAAAAGGGGTATTAAAGGAGCGGTCAAACCGACGGGATGCGAGATATTCGATCACGGGAAACCTGAAAATCTGTAATCCGATTATATTATTGAGGTGAATATATTATGAAAATTGAAAAATTGAAAAAAACTATAAAGGTCTGTAGTTATCATCCTGATCTGGATATAGAGGATGTGGTTGAAGTAAAAAATCATCCTTTTGCTCTATTTTCCTCTCATGAACGTCCTTTTTTAATGTTTGAGAGCCATTGCCAAAATCCTGACTGTGATTGCAACGAAACCGTTCTTTCTTTTAACGAAATGGATGAGATGGGAACTCCAATTGCGAATCCAATACAATTTGATATATCCCTGGATCATTTTACGTGGCAGGAGAAAAGAAAAACAAAACGGCCAAAAAAAATTCAAGTTCTTGTTGATGAGTTTATTAACGATCTCTCTGATGAACTGAAGAGCAAATTTAAGGACGATTATGACAATACGAAAGCTGAGGCATGTGCCATAGCAAACTTCGAGATGCCTGTCGAGGACGTCTATGATGGGGAATTGGTATCATACGCTGATGTTTTTGGTGATAATGGAAGTATAGTGTCCGGGGGAACTGGAGTTAGCTTCATTGTAGAATATGACGGAATGGAATTGTTTGTCGATGACCAGTACTGTATTGATCCCATGTGTGAATGTGAAGAGGTCATCCTTGTATTTATAAAGGTAAATGAAGAAACTAAAATTGGTCAGGACATCTTCACCATTAGAGTGCCTTTTAAGAATGAGATCGAAATTGATGATGATTTTATCATATGTACAAAAGAAGAGATCAAAAAGATATATGATCACTGGCTGAAGTCTGATTCGCAGGTCATGGACATCTTAGAAACTCGATACCGAACCATGAAGGGAGTTGGTCAAAACTTAGTTGAAAGGCAGACCTCTAAGAATCTGCGTAAGCACACTGCGGGTGTTGGGCAAAAAAAGACCGGTCGCAATGACCCGTGTCCATGTGGCAGCGGGAAAAAATACAAGAAATGCTGCGGTAAACCAAAATAAACCTGCAATCATCACATCTACTACGTAGATCTACCTGATCTTCACAGGTTGCAAGAATATATGCTCGATTCAAGCTTTTAATTTCACCGCAAAGGACGCAAAGACATTGTTACTGCAACTTTGCGTCCTTTGCGGTGCGGTATTTAATAAATTATATATTTTAACAGCTATGGCGAAGTCCCCCACT
>JAUVET010000195.1 GCA_030594665.1 Methanosarcinaceae archaeon | reverse complement strand
CCAAGGTGACGCATGGCAATACTGACTTCAGGTTGTCGCAGCCCCGTTGCCATCTCGATGTCACGGGATGTAACTTCGTCAACACTTGATAAGCACACAAGAGTTAGGGCAACAGGTCTGGACAAACGAAGTTTTTTGAGTAGTTCAACCATCTGTAATTCGCGCTCCTCCATTCTCATAAATTTATTGCTTATCATATAATCACCAAATACATTCTATATTTTTTAAAATATATATTCTTTATTAACATATAAGTTTTATGGTTGCTGTTTTATAAATGCAATCCATATATATATATCGCTATGAAGTTAAATCAATATCTGAGTTGTTTTTGTGATTTCAGATATATAAAACAGCATATATTTAATGGTGGGCCCGCTGCGATTCGAACGCAGGACCTCCCGGTTATCAGCCGGGTGCTCCACCTGTCTAAGCTACGGGCCCATTAGGGATATTATATATGATGCGTATCCATCACGCGACAGACCAAATATGCATACAGGTACTTTAATATTGCGCTCAGTAACAACAAGTTTCATAAAATCATCCTGAAGTACCTGAATATGATAATTAAATCAGCGATAACTTTATCTGAGATAGTGCTAAGTATGTTCAAAAATAATGGGCCGGTAGATCAGGGGAAGATCGCTACCTTGGCAATTGTGCAGTTTTCATAGGCTGTTCAACCTGATTGGTAGAGGCCTCGGGTTCAATTCCCGACCGGTCCACTTTACTTTTTTCATCTTAATTTTACTTTTTTATCTTAATAACTATACCCCGACAGCGACCCCCTCACTTACTCAGGGGACAACTTCGTTGTAGAACCCAGATACGGGTATTTTGTATTTGTTACATCGGACTGTACATCACCTTTGTTAGGCGATAGAAACGGGAGCCAGTGTTAATGAATGACTCAAATAAAGATCGTATATGGAATTACTCCTCTACAATTGATTGTAAAGCCCGGTGATACAATTCATCGTCTATCCAGAATCCAGCCTCATTGCGAAGTTTATCTAATTCCTCGCGAAGTGACGCTATCTTACCTTCAAACTTCGCACGGATCAATATCCCTATAATTCCGGTCATCCGCAATCCATACAGTTTTGCTACTTTTCTCGCTTCGGATTCATCCAGAAAAACTACATCATAATCCTGCTCAAGAGCCAACGCAATAGTCTCAGCCTCTCCTTTGTGCAATTCACGTTCCAGCAGTTGAACCAACGATTTATTAGCAGGTGCCATTATCTCAATCCAACCTGAATTGTAAGCTTCCTTTACTTCTAAAACACCTAGCCTACCGCGCCCCTCCTCTACAACTTCTTTCCAAACACCGGGTGTAATGATGATCAGATCATAAAAAAAATTTAAGATTCCCATTCGTCCAATTCTTGCAGTATGGATCAAAGTGGATGAATCACTGATGGCTTCGGGCATAATCAATATCTTCTTCTAAATCATTTTCTGAATAGTGACGACAAATTTTATATCGTCCAATGAATTCATCGAACTCCCATCGAGTCATTCCGGCAAGAGCACATGCTTTACCAGATGGAAGCATACCGTGCTGATATAATGCCAATGCCAGCTCCTTATGTAGTTCCCGGTCCAGTTCCCCCGCAGGCAAACGAATCGCATCTACTATATCACCAGGTATTTTTAATAAAAGTGCATCCATTTTTCTGCCTCAATTCTTTATTATCAATTGTACATTACTCTTTAATAAATATAGTTGTCCCTGAAGTAATAAACATACATCCATCCCTATCTGCACCCTTAACCCTGCCTTCTGTTGCCATTCTGTCTTTCCCTTTCCTTCTTAACCATAACCCCTGCCTTGCGATGTTTATGAGATTAGAGTTAATAGTTTAGTACATAAATAGACAGAAACGCCATCAGAAGATATTATTGGATTTTTGTAGATACCTGCGGAAAGTGAGTTGTATTGTCTTTTTATCATTTTTTGTAAATTTATGCCACCAACCGGAAGACTATAAATCCCCATATCCACAGATAGTTAACCATGACATCCATCATCTATCACCCGGATTATCTCAAGCACAACACCGGATCGCATCCCGAAACCGCAGCGCGGCTTACCGCCATCATGGATTTGCTCGATGAACGCGGAGTTTTTGACGATAATCCGATTATCACACCCGAACCTGCCGCCATTTCATTGATAGAAACCATCCATGACCCGGACCTCATAACAAAAGTCGAAGCCCATTGCCGCGCCGAGATACCGCTTGATCCCGATACCATCGTCTGCAAGGATTCCTTCAATGCAGCACGCCTGACTGTCGGCGGGGCAGTGCAGGCAGTACAGGTAGTACAGGCAGTTAGTGAAACAAATGATGGCGGCACGGCGTTTGCACTCGTCCGCCCGCCAGGACACCATGCTGAACCCAATCGAGCGATGGGATTCTGCCTGTTCAACAACATCGCGATCGCAGCGCGATATGCACAGTCACAAGGCGTGCCACGTGTGCTCATTGTTGACTGGGATGTGCATCATGGCAACGGCACACAGAACGCATTTTATTCCGACCCGACAGTGCTGTATTTTTCCAGTCATCGGTATCCACATTACCCGGGAACCGGATGGCTGGACGAGGTTGGAGAAGGGGACGGAGTCGGGTACAACATCAATGTTCCCCTGCCTGCCGGGGCGAACGATTCCGATTATGTGTATGTGTTCAACAAATTGCTTGTGCCTGTCGCGCTCCAGTTCAAGCCTGATATAATTTTGGTATCTGCCGGACAGGATGGACACATAAACGATCCACTTGGAGGCATGGAGATCACATCGGAGGGTTTTGGTAAACTGGCGTCCATTGTAAAAGGACTCGCTGATTCCACATGCGGGCGAACAGTGCTTGTACTGGAAGGCGGGTACAATTTAGAGGCACTTGCAGAGTCGGTGTTTGAAATTATCACGGGTTTTGATGAGGAGAGGGATGTGTCGCTTCCAAAAGATGACGAAGTGTCAGGGGTGGTTAAAGAGAGGGTAAAGGAAGTGATGGCGGTTCAAGAAAATTTGTGGGATTTCTGAGGTGACAATATGCATTATCTCATAATGTATGGAATCCGCCGCATGCGGCGGGTTGATGACTCGGCTTCAAAGCTATCCGGACAAGTGCAGGTGATAAATATAGAATGAGTATTTTGACCTGCCCATTCAGAGACTTTTTATTATCTTCCGGAATGGTTCGGAAAACCACGAAGAGCACAGAGGGACAAAGAGAAAAAACAACGACCCTCTGCGTACTCTGCGCCCTCTGCGGTGAATATTTTTGCCATAATTCATTTTATCCGGAATATATTAAAAAATCTGCCCATTCATGCATTTGTATTCGTACTTAATCCAGATTGAAATCGCCGTGTTTTTCGATGTGTGCCGCGAGTCCGCCGTCCTGCAGGATCTTGATCATCACATCAGGAAGAGGTGTAAATGTCAGTTCGATCCCTTTTGTCACATCATTGATCGTGCCTGCCGATAGGTCAACTTCCAGTTCATCGCCTTCATCGATCCGGTCGGTATCACATATCAATAATGGAAGTCCGACATTGATGCCGTTGCGATAGAATATCCGGGCAAACGATTTTGCTAAAACTGCGCCCACGCCTGCGATCTTGATGATCATGGGGGCATGTTCCCTGCTTGAACCAAGTCCGAAATTGCTGCCGCCGACCACGAAATCGCCTTTCCGGACTTTTGACGGGAATTCTGGGTCTGCATCTTCCAATACGTGCTTTGCAAGTTCGGGAAGATTTGTCCGGAGATGGAACAGGCGACCCGGTGCGATAAGGTCTGTGCTTATATCGTCACCGAATTTCCATGATCTTCCTTTTAAATTCGATTCCATTTAAAGCACCTCCCTCGGGTCAACGATCTCACCCGCAATTGCAGATGC
>JAUVET010000042.1 GCA_030594665.1 Methanosarcinaceae archaeon | reverse complement strand
AGAGTTGATGAAATATGGAATGTGAAATATGCGGTGCGGAAATACATGGTAAACCTATTAAAGTTGCCATTGACGGAAGTGAACTGGATGTGTGCGTTAAGTGCTCGCAGCACGGTACTGTTTCCAACAAACGCATGCCTGTATCAAGAAAGGTAACACCTGTTGTACGCAGTATTCCAACAAGGCGTGCCCCAAGAAAATCATTTGAAACTGTAAGTGATGAACTTGTTGATGATTACGAAACAATTATTCGGGATGCACGTAGAGATCACAGCTGGTCACAGGATCAACTGGCTGTAAAGATCAAGGAAAAAGCATCCCTTCTCAAAAAGATCGAGCGTGGTGATATTACACCGGAAGATCCAATTATTAAAAAACTTGAATATACACTTAATATTAAACTCACTGAACGTACAAGGGAATCCGAATGGAGCGGCGGAAGCTTGAGCAAAGGCACAACTCTTGGGGATATTGTGAAGATCCAACGAAAGTGAACTATTTTACAAATTACAATGATTACAATAATTACAGCATAAAAGAAGCGATGAATATGGATCAGGACAAAGACCGGGAGCAAGTATCCACCTCCCAAACATTGGCACTAACCATCGTGCCTGAACGTTGTTCCGGATGCCGTACATGCGAGATCGTATGTGCCATTCACAACAACAAGGTTAACAATCCCAAAAAAGCACGCATAAGGGTACTTTCACTATATCCTCACCCCGTCATCAAGATGCCGATCGTGTGCAAACAATGCAAAGACCCGAAATGCATGGAAAGTTGTCCTACCGATGCAATATACATTGAGAACGGGATTGTTAAGATCAACAACAGTGAATGTATGGGGTGTCATGCATGTGTAACCGCATGTCCGTTCGGTGCGATCTATGTACATGCCGATCTGGACGAGCCGATCAAATGTGAACTGTGCGGCGGCGACCCACAATGTGTAAAAGCATGTCCGAAAAACGCTATTATTTATGTACCTGAGCACACGCTCGGACAGGCAAATCGTTTAATTGACACACTGAAATATGCACATCTCAAAGAGATGGAATACTTCGAGCATGGTGTAAAAAAGAAATTGGAGTATGCACAGATCGAGACAGGTGGACTTCGCAAAGATAAAATGAAGCCAGAAAGGGGTGATGCTGATGAGCAGTGATAGTATTACCATTGCGGACAGTGTAAGGATAAAGGGAGGATATCTTGGAAAGATCCTGCATATCGACCTTACGGCAGGCGACTCCTATATTGAAGAATACGATGAGGATTTCGCACTCAAATACATCGGTGGCAGGGGATTTGGTGCAAAGATCGTTATGGATAACCTGAAAGATGGAGTCAAACCTCTTGATCCTGAAAATATTATTGTGATTGCCCCCGGTATCTTGAGCGGACTCTATCTCCCATCTTCGGGTAAGACCGCATTTGTATCAATATCGCCATTGACAGGCATTTATGCGGACAGTAACATGGGCGGTATGTTTGGTGTTGAGATCCGCCAGGCCGGATACGATGCGCTGGTCATACACGGACGTGCCAAAGAGTTCTCATATATTTGGATAGATGATGATGTAGTGGAAATACGGGATGCTTCAAAGTACAAAGGCATGAAAAGCACCGAAACCGAACGCGAACTCAAGGAGGATCTTCGTGATGAAGCGGTTAAGGTCGCAACGATCGGGATTGCCGGGGAGAATCTTGTCAAGTTCGCATGTATAAATTCCGAATGGAGCAGGAATGCCGGAAGAACAGGCATGGGTGCGATCTTCGGTTCAAAAAACATAAAGGCTATTGCCGTGCGGGGTACAAAAGACCTGCCTGTATATGATATGGACAAGCTTGTTGAACTTAGTGATAAGGCATACAAGTCACTTCATGACCATCCGATGATGAAATTCTGGCAGGAAGAGGGACTGATGTCTGTGATCGATTATGCCAACACATTGGGTATAATCCCGACCCGAAACTTTAGCGATGCTCATTTCGAAGATGCCGATAAGATCAATGGTGAAGTTATGACTTCTCAGCATAAGATCGGGGACAGCGCATGTTATTCCTGTCCGATGGCTTGCGGCAATATCTGTCTTGTAAAAAGCGGGAAATATGCCGGAACCGTAACAGAAGGGCCGGAATACGAAAGCGCGGCAATGCTTGGTTCCAATGTCGGCATCAATGATTTTTCTGCGGTTTTGCGCGGCAACTATCTTTGCGACGAACTCGGGATCGATACGATCACATCAGGCAGCATGATCGCTACGGTTATTGAAGGGTATGAGCGTGGATTGCTCACACTTGAGGATGTAGATGGAATTGCGCTTAGCTGGGGTGATGATTCATCTATAATGTTACTTTTGGAAAAGATCGCGAACAGGGACGGGATTGGCGATGTACTTGCCGAGGGTCCGTATGGTGTCATTAAGAAGTTCCCCCAGTTAGAACCTATTATCTCTCATGTAAAGGGAATGGACCAGTCAGCATATGACGGAAGGGTTGGTGTTACTATGGCTCTTGCGTATGGAACAAGTGATATAGGGGCACACCATGCCCGCGCGTGGCCGATCGCAAAGGAATTGGAAGTAGGTGCAGACTGGACATTGGAAGAGAAGATCGATCTTGTCATCTATCACCAGACTGTCAGGCCTTTGTTCGACATGCTTGGTGTATGTCGCCTGCCATGGATAGAACTTGGTTTTGATGAGAATACGTATGCGGATTTCTATTCTGCTGCAACTGGTATCAAGGTTACACTTGATGACCTGCTTGAGAGGTCAAAAACATTGTATGACCTGACACGTGCCATTAACTTGCGTCTGGGTGTCACAAGAGCAGACGATTATCCGCCAGAGAGAACATTCAACGATCCGATCAAAACAGGACCACAGGCAGGCGCGCACATGGATCGGGACTTTTATGAGCACATGCTTGATGTCTATTATGAACGACGTGGCTGGGACAGGGAAGGCAGACCTTCCGATGAGCAAATGCGTGAATGTGGGTTCCTTTGACTTCAAAGTAATTGTTTAAGTATCTGTTAATGTTTAAAATAAGGGATATAAGGTAAAGTATAAGGTATACGGTATAAGGCATAAGGTGTAACCATGACTCTGACAAACAAGAAGATCGGCTTTATAGGGGCTGGAAAGATGGGCGAGGCATTGATCCGCGGTATTATCAATGCAGGGGCTGTGGATAGCAGTAATATCTATGCAAGTGATGTGTATAAAGCCGGACTTGAGAGGCTGCACAGTGAACTTGGTATTAACATATCTGTTGACAATAATGAGACAATTTCAAATTCCGATATCGTGATCCTTGCAGTGAAACCGCAAATACTTGGCACAATACTTGCAGGGATCAAAGATTCAGTCACAGCAGACAAGCTGGTGATATCAATTGCTGCCGGTGTGCCGCTTGCGGATATTGAGAGTGGGTTAAACCCCGGCACAAGAATTGTCAGGGTCATGCCAAATATTGCTGCAACTGTTGCAGAAGCTGCGTCTGCAATCTGTCCCTGTGCAAGCGCTTCTATTGATGATACCGAATCCGCACTTGCAATATTCAAGGCTGTTGGAAGTGCAATAGTGGTTCCTGAACACTTGATGGATGCTGTCACCGGACTCTCCGGCAGTGGACCTGCATTTATTTTTCCGGTCATCGAAGCCATGGCAGATGGCGGGGTCTATGAGGGACTTGACCGCAATAGTGCACTGACACTTGCTGCCCAGACGGTTCTTGGTGCTGCGAAGATGGTACTTGAGACTAAAACCCATCCAGCCGAACTGAAGGATATGGTAACATCTCCTGCCGGTACGACCATACGTGCAATCCGGGAACTTGAGGAACACGGCATTCGTGCAGCATTCATGAATGCAGTTATCGCTTCATCAAATCGTTCAAAGGAACTTGGAAAATAACTTGTGTTTGTTCCAATCCGGACCAACACATGCGGTTTTGAGAACAGCGTTCAAAGGAACTTTGGGAATAACTTGTTTTTGTTCAGTGCAATAACTGAACTGATGGTTTGGCCAGATATTTGATTTGCCGCGAAAATGTCCATACCGTTGAGACTTTTTAATATATTCTGGATAAATGAATCGTGGTGAAAAAGATTCACCGCAAAGAGCGCAAAGGGTCCTTATTTTTCTTTGCGTGCTTTGCGCTCTTTGCGGTTTTCCGAACCATTCCAGAAGATAATAAAAAGTCTCATATCGTTCGCATCAGTGGTTTGGGAATGCGCCGCCTGCGGAAAGTGAGTGATTTCAATAGTTCTTATGATTTTTTCTTACGATTTTTCCAGCGATCTCGCTTTTTTGACAAAGGCCATAACAGTGATCACAAAGGTGGCATGAGCCCATGTCAGTGGACTTACGCTCAAAGGACTTCCATCAAAAGGATTCAACTGCTCTGCCAGAATACCTGACTCTGTAGCATGTTCCGTCACCCATAATAGTGTCTCCCTCGGTTTTTGCAGATCACTTATGCTCTTTGCCTTTTGGATATGCCACTGTGCTATCCAGAGAGTGCATATAAACCATGGATTACCGGGAACAGTCTCAATGTCATCATCCTCGACCTGCTGATATGCATCATTATAAAATCGGGCGACTCCTCCGACATTTGTCTTAATTGACAGTTTGCTTTCAATCGCTTCCATGGTCTTGGCCACTCGAATATCGTCGGGAGGTAACACATTGAACTGGGACACGGCATATATGCTTGCATCTATGGTCTCATCCCTTGGGTTGATACTTCGCAGGAACCGCCCAAGTTTTTCATCATAGAGGTATTTTTCAATTCCCGATTTAACCTCCACAGCAGCCGTATTGTATTTAATTGCAAGATCACAATCTTCGTATAATTCTGCAAATCTTGCCGCACACTTTAGACCTGCGAATACAGTTGAGGATGTGTAGGTATGAACTGCTCGATTTTCTTCCCAGAGGTTATAACTAGGTTTCGGAAGCCCGGTAGATGGGTCTCTGTACCTTATCATAAACTCAGCAGCCGGCTTAACTATTGAGGAATAAAGTGGATTAATGCTCTCGATACATTTTGTGGTCTTATAGTGGTTCCACAGTGCAACGATTATAAGTGCAGTACTATCTTCCTGTATTGGAAGCTGAATACTTCCATCAGGGGCGATCCATGGCATCCAGCCACTCGCAAGGGTGCCTGTAGGATTGTATTTTTGTAGGAAATATCCATGTTCGCTGATAAGATTACGACAATACTCAAAAAATATATTCGCAATTCCGGAATGACCTGTCATATCCATCGACATGGCGATGAATGCACTGTCCCGTGGCCACATGTAACTGTACGAATCCATATTGAACCGTTCAAGTATATCACTATCATTGGCAGCGATGATCGCTCCACCATTATCGATCTGCGATCTTATGATAAGTAGACTGTGTTTGAACAGGTCTGTTACCTTTGCAGGAAGGTCAAAAAAGTCATAATTTTCTTTGTTCACCCATGAATGGGTGTACTGTTCGGTTTTTGCCATCATCAGCTCAGGAGTTTTTTCAAAGACCAGTTCATTGAGCCGCTTGACATCAAAAAATGTTTTCCCTGCTGCAATCCAGTAATAGATTATTTTTGTCTCACCCGCTGCAAAATGTTCAGAAAACCTGATGAAACTGTTCACTGCTCCGATCTGGATAGATGTCATATTAAGATCTGACGACTTCATTAAACAGGATTTACTTTCTTCTTTGGGACTGAGTTCATATTGGTCGAAGCATGGAGACCCACTAATAAGGAAATAGCGGGAGCGCTGGTAATGTATTATTGATTTCAATGCCGGGTCAAAGACACCTGTATCTCCCATTGGGTTTTCGTAAAGTGCAATATCATGGGATAAGAACAGTTTCAGGTCGATATCCTTTGTGTCAGTGTTTGTAATTACGATTCTACGAATGAACACATTTTCGAAAGGATGTACGCATTCGTTGAATTGCAGATCGATGTCGAGTTTATCATTGCGGAAATAGGAATTGGTTACTAACGTGTCTTTTTTGTAACCAAGCCTGCGAACCCAGTCATCCCCCAACAAGGATATAAGACCCATATTTTTATTTTCAACTACTACTCCAACCCGGCAATGATGACCGTTTACGTGGTTTTCATCTCCTACATGAGGATAATACATGTCTCGTATACTTGCGTTTTCATCAATATTCACTAGCAGAGACCCATTTCCAACAACAAGTGGTTTTGGTATTCAATCACAACCTTTAATTGATAATAGCTCCTATTGACTAATAGTTATTGGTGATTGAAATAAGGGGTTTTTCAATTACAAATCTTGAAAAATGATTAACATCGAGTAAATCGACTGAAATTGATGATTTTTTCGATTAGACGTGTTGCCCAATATACTGCAACTGCGAGCAAGTCAGCAGTTTGTTTTGCAAAACTGGACGGAGAACATAAGTAAAATGGAAAAAAAACAGAAACAAATAGATGAGATGAATGTAGGCATTATCTCTTATGAATATCCACCTCTAATTTATGGAGGTGTTGGAATTCATGTGGATGAACTTACCAGGCATTTAGCTAATAACATCAGTCAGGTGCATGTGTTTACATCACATGTTGAAGGATTGGATGATCAGGATTCAGGAAATGTGCATGTGCACAGGTCATCTAAACCTCTGGTACCTGCATCTAATCGTTCAAGTAATTTATTTGGAAGGATGCCATCCGATTTTAACGTGTCTGGTACGTTGAGGGGATACATTTCCAATGATAAACTTGATATGGTGCATTCAAATCGGGGATTAAGCCTGACGGCTGCAACGGCTGTGAAAAAAGCGACCAATATAATGCCGGCGATGGTGGCTCAGGGTGCCGGGATCAGCAGACCCGATTTAGATGTGTCAGGTGATGTTGTTAAGCAGGGTTTTGGGGATGAGGTAGACAGTTCCATTGCATTATCAGGCCCCATCATACAAAGAGAACTGAACCAATCATTTTTGGTGGATGGATTGTATGGCCGGGAATCAGGCAGTGGGTATTTGCACGGTGCATCTGAACTTTTAGTACCGACATCAAACTATTCCAAAAAGGATTTTAAAAGGATAATAACCAATATTAACGTGGCAAAGATGGTTGAGAAGTATATCTGCAACGATAAACTTGACCTTTTGCATTCACATGGCGGATTGATCCAGATGGCTGCAACGGAAGCAAAAAAGAATACACACCTGCCTCTGGTTATGACGGCTCACAGTCTTGAGATCAATAGGGTCAGACCGGATAAGCTTAGTGTTTTGATGGAACAGAATGTGGTGAATAAGGTTGATCGTTTCATTGCAGTTTCGGTATCTATGAGAAAGGAACTGAACCAGGCTTTTGGTATTAAGAATAACATGATAACGGTGATACCGAACGGTGTTGATACTGCGGTTTTCAAGCGTGAGAATGCTGATGATATCCGTAGTAAATACCATCTTGAAAATCGTTTCGTTGTGTTGTTTGTTGGTAGGGATGATCCACAAAAGGGTGCTAAGCGCCTTGTTGATGCCGTAAAGGACCTTGCCGGGCAAATACCCGATATTATGCTTATCCTGGTCGGTCATAAGGATATTTATTTTGATAAACATGTCCTCTGTCTTCCAAACGTTAGCAAGAGTGAACTCGTAAAGTTGTATTCTCTTTCCGACGTGTTCGTTCTGCCAAGTATTTATGAGCCTTTTGGTATTGTCTTAATAGAAGCCATGGCATGCGAGACAGCATGTATTGGAATGCGTGTTGGCGGAATACCTGATATTATAGACCATGGCAGGACAGGACTTTTGGTCGAATCCGATGATTCCACAGGTCTTTTTGAGGCGATATCCGATCTATACCACGATCCCGATAAAAGATACAGAATGGGTAAAAACGGAAGGGATCGGGTTATTTCATGCTTTAACTGGGAATCCATTTCCAGGAAGACCATTGGAGTATATCGGCAGGCATGTTCGTAAAATTCGAGTTTTGCGGGCAAGTATGATATCTGGTTTTCGTATAGCCTGTGGTAATGTAGGATAAATAGAATTGTTTGCATTTGATTGGTAAGTGCACCGTTGACAGTTGTATTGTGTTGTGCCCGGTGGGTTGGTAGTTTTGGGCAGTGGATTGGCAGCGGTGGAACGCGCCGCCTGCGGCGTGTTGTTTAATTAACGCCAAATTCAGCAAGCAAGTACAAATATCTTGAACCAAAACCAACAATTATTCTGCATTTTCCATCCATTACATATCACAATTATTCAATTCCAGCATCTACCGTATAAAAAGATGTCTTATCCAAAATCAGCGTCTTCCCATTCTTCTGCTCCCAGTAAAGCACTTCAAAGTATTCTATCCAGACAGATAAAGCCAAACCGGACATAAAAGCGTATATTCCTTGTATATCCGTTTTAGTTTTTACTGCTAAAAAGCCAACCGAAAATATAATAATGACAAACAAACTGATCAAAATTAAGAAATGAATTGCCTTTTGCTTCCGTGTACGTTGTAAAATGAACTTTCCGGCAGCAGCCTTATTGAGTCTGCGCCATTCTCCAACTCCCATAACAAGGGTCAATAACAGACCACCAATTATACCCAATAAGAACATGTCCAAATCGTACATTCCGGCAGTTATGAAATAAACAATCGCAAGAAGCGTGAGAATTACTGAAATCAACAAAACACGATTGCGATATATGTTCAACCATCTATTTATTGTGTGAGTTGAACCGCTACCGATATCAGGAGCGTTCATCTGCAGTACATCTAAGTGCATGTTTTCCTTGTACTTGACCGTGGTGGCATTCGGACACCAGCCCATCAGTCTTTTTATATCCTCCAACAACACTACCATCTCAATTTACCCCCATATTATGTTCAATCGCAGCCTGTATTCCGGATGCTGTGATCCCGTTTGTTACAATCGAATAATACGGGGTTAATTCATACCACTTTTTATTTTCGTATTCGATATACAATTGTGTATCCGGATCATGGCATTTCCTATCTTGCTTATGTTTCACAAGCAAGCCCCCTGGGAGCAATGCGGCAATTGGTATGATTACTTGCCATTCCCCGGATATTACTGAATAAGCAAGCAATACAGCAAGGATCATTAGCATTGCTGCCATTACTACGTTTGAAGGTTTTGTAGGTTTGTTTGTTGTAATGGACTTAATGTCCCTGTAGTTTAGTGTGATATACCTTAGCCCGGAGGACTTTAAGTGCACGCCATTTTCATCAATTGAAATGTTTGCCTGGAATGTTTTGACCATAATGAAGTACAATAAGAAATACATCACAACGAGAAATGGG
>JAUVET010000108.1 GCA_030594665.1 Methanosarcinaceae archaeon | reverse complement strand
CTCGCCTTTTCTCATCAGGCCTGTGTCAATGTATATGGGTGTCAATTTATCGCCGATCGCACGGTTTGCGAGTACTGCGCAGACTGAGCTGTCAACCCCGCCTGAAAGTGCGATTATTGTCTTTCCTTTAGCTTCTTTTTTTATTCGCTCTATGCTACTGGGTATGAATTTTTGGACTTTTACCATTGGGATGAACTCCTGTTTAGTGTATGATGGTGTTTGTTTATGTAATCAGAAATTGCTGGCTTTGTGCTCTTGTTCACCGGCACAAAAGTTAAAGTGGAGCAGAAGGCTTGACTTACGACTGAAAACCGTATTACTGCTACACTTTGTTATGTGTTCGTTTTTTTGTTAATCTGCATATTTAATTGTCAATTCATCTCCAAAGTCAAATATTATCAATGCTTGTTTTATTCTGTCAAATTTGCTTATATTATCAAGATTTCCTTCTATAGAATACGTGTCATTTATTGGAATTGCTTGTCTTAAGTTTCCTTCAAGTGAATGTTTTGTTAATCCAATCCGATTTCCAAGTTCTGTTGTAAAAAAGGTCTCGGGTTGTAATTCAAATAGCTGTTTGAAAACTTCAACATATAATTTAGCTACCTCTCTAATTTCAAGTTTTTGGTCAAAGAAAATAGCGTATTCAAGTTTTTTATATTTGGGGTCTTCCGCATCAAAAATATTTACTTCATCACATTCGAACTTATCATGAAGTTCAATTTCAGGGAATTGCCAGATATTTAGATATCTTTCAACAACAAGTTCAAAGCGTTTTTCAATTTCGAATTTATTCCATTTAGAAAGACCCGCTAAATAACGATTTAACCATAATTTACTAAACTTATAACCTTGCTCTTTACCATCCTTATTCATATCTCTTTTATCAACAAAAGGCTTATTACCAAGGTCTCCGTTATTGCCTGAAAGTGTCAAATTACCAATTGTATTCAAGTAGTCTTCTTTAATGGAAACATACTCATCATTTCCAAGGTCAATTTTCCATTTTGCGTGTGGGTTTTGAGGGAAAATATGTTCAATGGTAATGTCTTCATTACCTTCTATCAATACTAGTTCTCGATTTTCGTGGTTTTCAAGTCTTTCAAGTAAATATGTTCTGTTTTTTGACTTGATGTTATAAACGTCTTTAACTTTCAATGCGTCTATGACTTCTTTGTTTTTGGGGAAACGCTGAACACCCGAACGCTGTAACAAGGAACTTTGAATTGAAAATAGATAATTAGTTTTATCGACCTTATCATAAAGGTTCATAAATATTTTATTCAAGGCATTTGTTGGTAATCCAATAATAAATCGTCTCCATGTAAATGACTGAATAAGGCCCAATATTTTTACAAATGTTATCTTATCAATAACCGCATTTGTATAATCATCATAAACTTTCATTAAAAAAGGATAAGCCACATTTATTTCAAGACGTTTAATGTATCCTAATTGAAGTTTTATTTCTTTATCCGTTTCGTTTGTCGGATTTATCAGTTTATTGTAATGTTTTACCAAAGATTTTATACTTGATAGATTTGTTTCCAAAATATCCAGCGTTGAAGTAGGATACTTTGCTTTAAATTCTAAGTAAACCTTTCCTTTGTTTGGAATATTTTTATTTTCAAGGGTTAAATAATCACGGATGAAGTCTGAAACTCTGCTAACATTACGCGTTTCATCTTTAGCGAATTTTTCAATTACTTCCCAATAATTTTGATAAATTTTGTTCTGGTCTCTGCGATTGAGTCCCATTAAAATATAATTTCGAATAAGGTCAGCTTGTGAAAGCTCTAAACCGGTCGAGTTTAAGCTCTCAAAAATTCTTTGTGGATCGTCTTTTTCACGGTCAAGTGAAATTTCAACGAACATTAGCTTTGATAAACCAGTCAATACTACTTGATTATTCTCTTCCGTAATTCTACCTTTGAAATAGTTAAAATTATCAATGAGTTTCGAAAAGTCTGGATACTCTTCGTTTTCATCACTTCGAAGAAGATACTTTAATGCCTTGTCGTTGTTGTCCGTCGGTCTTAGTTTTAACTTTTCGTCTTCGGATCCAAATTTGTTAATGAGAATTGTTTCGTAGATATCGTTTACGAGCTCTTCATCACCAAGTTCGGTTGCAAGTCTGTGTAGAACTAAATAAATAAGTGTTATGGTTGTTAATCTCTGTTGCCCGTCAATAATGGTTAATTCTTTGATTCTTGATGCTGTATAAACGTCATCGTGAACATAAACAACGCTTCCAATAAAATGAGCATTCATTTTCTTGTTAGTTCCGACTTCAAGAATGTCATTTAAAAGTTGATTACATTGACTTGTCGACCAATCATAATTTCTCTGATAAACTGGAATTAAAAATTGTGTCTTATTGGATGATAAAAAGTCTTCTACTTTCGTTTCGTTTGCTTTCATATTTTATTGAATCCCCACATGTTGTTTTCATCGTTTTATCTGTGTTCCAATTTTAGCGCTACGACTGTTAATTTGAGTCAAGTTATTCAAAGGATGTACATAAACCTATCATCGGCACTCGCCATACGTCAGATTTAAGTCACAAATCCTATGATGGATTCCACTCTGCAATTGTCAATATTATCCGTCAATATACATTTATAACACTTTCATAAGCTAATACCTTTTGAATGTTATGGCATATATATTTAGTTGAAAAGTGCAACGACAAACGAAGCAATATCCCTCCCACATATACAAATTCAGGTAATCGGTTACGATCTCACCCGGCGCGCCGAAGAATCCCTTCATGTAAATATTTTTACTACTGCTTGAACGACCTCAAAAATAAGCTTGTTGCTGAGGAATCGAATGAAGTGTCCGAAAATATTGTACGGTTGAAAATGACTCAGAAAATGAAACATAGAACTTTTAGTATGAACACTGGCAGGAGGCATAAGCCATGATCGATTTGGTTAATCCGCAGGGCTATATCAAGGATATGCGCCGCCGCGATCCCGAACTTGCCAAAGGGGGGTGGCAAATTGCCACCCCCCTTTCCATCCAGACCTCCAGCGGCAAGCAGAACCTCAACTGCACCAACACCGAGGGGCTTTTCCGCATAATACAGTCCATTCCCTTGCCTGAGGTGGAGCCGCTCAAACACTGGCTTGCCCGGGTGGGTAGTAGCAGTGGAAAACGCCGCCTGCGGTGAAATTGCTGCGTGGGGTCTGGCAATTTGAGCTGTGCATACTGGCACTATCCCATTTTCCAGTTATTTTTAAGACGCAGATTAACACTGATTCACGCAGATTTAAGGTTGCATCTGCGTGAATCTGCGTCTAATATTATTGTTAAAATCACTGGATTTTGAAACTGTGCCGTGCATGCCGTATAAAATATTCATGAGGCTTGCATTGCAAAAAGTAATGTTTGCAACCAAATCAAACTATGGAGCATTGATTATATAGCTAAACATCAGAATCTTTTTATGATTTCCTGGAATGGTCCGGAAAACCACCGAGAACACAGAGAAAGAACAACGACCCTCTGCGTCCTCTGCGCCCTCTGCGGTGAATATTTTGACCATGAATCATTTCATTCCAGAATAAATTAAAAAGTCTCAAACATATCATTCAGAAATCCCTATATAATATCAAATTAAGCACATTAATGTATTTTAATTTACATTCAATTAAACGAGGTATAATAAATGGAATCCACAAAGATCCTACTTGATGAAAACGAAATGCCAAAGAAATGGTACAATATAATAGCGGATCTGCCAACACCGCTTGCACCGGTATTGAATCCTGCAACCAATGAGCCGATCAGTCCCGATGATCTGGCACCACTTTTCCCGCAGGCGTTGATCAAACAAGAAAATTCTGCGCAGCGGTACATCGATATTCCTGAAGAAATAAGGGATATTTACAGATTATGGAGACCTTCACCTGTTTATCGGGCACACAGACTCGAAAAAGCACTCGGCACCCCTGCAAAGATCTACTACAAACATGAAGGTGTCAGCCCTGCCGGAAGCCATAAACCAAATACATCCGTTGCACAGGCTTACTACAACATGAAAGAAGGTGTTGAGAGAATTACCACCGAAACAGGAGCCGGACAGTGGGGAAGTGCCCTTTCACTTGCATGCAATTACTTTAATATGGAATGCAAGGTCTACATGGTACGTTCAAGTTTCGAGCAAAAACCATACCGCAAATCACTCATTAACCTATGGGGCGCGACAGTCGTACCTTCACCAAGTCCCGACACACAGTTCGGCCGCAAGATCCGTGAAGAATTCCCTGACACATCAGGAAGTCTTGGAATTGCGATCAGTGAAGCGATCGAGGATGCTGCACTCAATGATAACACAAAATACGCACTTGGCAGTGTATTGAACCATGTCATGATCCACCAGACGATCATTGGTCTTGAAACACAGAAACAATTCAAAAAGATCGACGAATATCCTGATGTGGTCATTGGCTGTTGCGGCGGCGGAAGTAACCTTGCAGGACTGAGTTTACCATATATAAAGGATAAGATTGACGGGAAGGATGTTGAGATCATAGCAGTCGAACCATCGGCATGCCCGACACTTACAAAAGGTAAATTTGAATATGACTTCGGGGACACAGCAGAGATGACACCACTTCTTAAAATGTACACACTCGGTCATGCATTCATCCCACCTGCGATCCATGCAGGAGGACTGAGATATCACGGCGAATCGCCAATCATCAGTAACCTCTATGAAGACGGATTGCTCAGTGCTGAAGCATACCACCAGATAGAGGTATTTGATGCAGGAGTGACCTTTGCCAGAAGTGAAGGTATCGTACCTGCACCGGAATCTGCACATGCCATAAAATCCACGATCGAACATGCACTAAAATGCAAAGAAACAGGAGAAGAAAAGACAATTCTCTTTGGCCTGAGCGGTCACGGGCACTTCGATATGGCATCGTATGACAAATACTTCAGTAAAGAATTAAGCAACGAATAATTTTAGATGCGACAAATGCACGCAAAATGCGTGCATTATTTTGTTTCTTTTACTTTTTGTATTTGTTTAGCGTTTTTTGATGAAACCGGAAACTCCCCCATTGCCGTATAGCAATAGGTAGGAGTAAATCACTGTGGGTGAAACTTGTCCGTATAATTGACATAAGCCCGAATATATTCCGCATGCGGCCAAATAAGTGGTATTGTAACATACGCTAATCCATACTTCCATTTCGGATGATTGCGAGTGTTCTCGATCATCGTCAGCTTGCTGTCCCTGAGTATCTTTGCGTTGGTATAATCCTCCAGCCACATCTCGAACCTATCTATTGTAGAGATATGTTCCGGCAACTGGTAATTGTGTGCCATTTCAACCACCCAGCCAAGATACATCTTTGCCATATCCTGATTATCAATTGCAGTATAGTGATTTGCAAGCTGGCACGTAAAGTGACACCATGGACCATATCCGCCATTGTTCCGACCCCAAAGTTCCGGATAACGGTTCAGTCCTCCGATCTCCTTATCCCAGAGGTTTTCATGGATCCTCTTGACAGTAGCCAGGTTCTTTACATCATGTTCATCGATCAATTCAAAATAGGCAGGAGCATATTCCACGGCATCAACATCGATCACAGCAGAGGCAAAAGCATCGTATCCGATCGGGTTGCTGCTCTTATCCTTTACTCGAATACACTTGATAAAAGATCGTCTTCTCGGACTGTACATGCGTGTCAAAATCGCTTCCTTTATTGTTTCGGCTTCGGATTCCCATCTGGACATATCTTTATCGATTGCCTGCCCCATTTTAACAGCAGCATAAATTCCGGCACAACATGCCGAATTTGCATATATCTCGAACCCGTGTTCATATGCAGGATACTCATGAATGCTGTTGACAGTGTGTATAAGGTCTACTTCCTCATTCTTGTTCATCAATATGAACTCAACAG
>JAUVET010000185.1 GCA_030594665.1 Methanosarcinaceae archaeon | reverse complement strand
GGCAGCCTTTTATACCTCAACATCAACCGCTTCTATCTTTAGTTTACCGTCAAATGTATCATAACTCAGGATGTTGTTATTGTTTACGGAAAGTATGGTACTCCATTATTTTAATGTGTTTAACTGGTTACGATAAAATGTCGATGCATAGCCCAAATTGCTAGACCCCGCGCATCAACCCGCCGCAAGCGGCGGATTCCCGCAACACTGACGCGAACAATATGGGCGTTTTCGCGGCAAATCCAATTTGTGAAAATATACACACATAATTAATCTGAACATTATCGAAGATTTTCTTGTAGTATATAATCTATAAGATTATATAGTTCGAGTTAATCCGAGCATAGCGAGGATTTTCTCGTTATCCGTGCATATCCGTGTCATCCGTTAAATCCGTGTTCATTTTCTGTATAGAACACGGATAACACGGATTCACACGGATCATTATTTTTATCGTATATTTTGTATATGTTATATAAGTCAGGTTTGTCCGACCGATATATTATATTATTCATAATGTTTGGAATGCGCCGCCTGCGGCGTTTGTACTGGTTTTAGCTTCAGTTTCAGATCGAACAATTTAATTTACGCAGCTATACAAATACCATTATTTTAGTGTGTTTGTCATCAGTATGGAGAGCATGACATAATCATCAGGCACATCGGTGTAGCGCGAGGTTGAGTATTCTAGATCCTATCAAATATCCATTCGAATTAACTTGTTCTCCCAATGGAGTGGATACTTTCCGGCATCCAGCCACTCGATTTCTTCTTCTTCAGTCTGCGCAGCTGCAATATCTATACACATTGTTACACTTATTGTAAATATAGCAAATATAGCAAGAGTGGATACTGCAAAAATTGCAAGTAAATGATTTAATTGATCGGTTTTCATGTGATATGGTTTCAATTCTTACGCTTGAACAAAATGTAGACGCTTGTGAGTGCCAATCCTGATAACAATATTTCAAAACCGGGTTCGGTTTGTTCTTCATCCGGTGAAGATGAAGAAGAACTTTGTCCATTGTTATCATTTTCTGCCTGTGCAGGTTCAGATGAAGCTGGTTGTGTGTCATCGGTTCCTTCGGTTGTCGGTTCAGGTTCAGTGACAGGTTCAGTGACCGGATCAACAACAGATACTACAGGCATATTCGATATCTTTTCACCTTTGTAGCCTTCAAGGTCTATGAAACTCGCAGTAGCAGAAGGTAATTTTACATCACCTGCTGCATCCATACGGATCACGTATGAATAGCTTTTTGAACTGCTCTTTTTCATTACTTCCTGAAAACCGATATCTCCACTAACAAGCGATACACCGGTTGGAAGCGAATCAGAAGCAGTTACACTTGCATCCCGATCACCAGTATTATCGACTTTAACTGTCACTGTAATTTCAGTTCCGGGAATTACATTTGATGAGCTTACACTTTTTGTAAGTGTAATATGCGGACCGTTTACTTCCACAGCAGGAGTCCCTGATGAAACGCTGTACTTTTTCCCATTGGATGCTGTAAATTCTGCAACTGACGCAGGAGAAGTGTATGTTCCAGGTTTTAAGGGTTTAAGGGAATACTCGAACAACTCTGCTGTACTCTCACCCGCTTTTAGCGAAATCGTCTTTTTAAGTGTTATACTGTCTTTTAGTTCCAGTCCATCAACAACCGAATCTGTAACCGTGATCGAATTTAAGTCACACACCCCAGCATTCCTTATGTTGACAAGCACATAGGCAGTCTCACCCATGTAGATGTTTTCAGTCATTGTTTTTGTGGAGATCAATGCCCATTTTTTTTCAATTGTCACAGATTTTGAAGCCGTTTTTGTATGTTCGCCACCTTTTATGTCATATCCTATTACATCTGCTGAAATTGAAAAAGATGTCTCATCCCACAAATACGGCACGTCCATCTTTATTGTGACAGGATCTGTAGTAGCTCCTTTTTCAATTGAGTAATAATGATGTGTAAGGTCCCCGTCATTTAGAACCAATTCTCCTGTATTGATGGTCAGATCCACATTCATGGCTTCTGCATGCCCACTGTTCTTGACTGTTATAGTCGCTGTGACCTTTGAAGGTGATGACACATCTTTTATATCATATGTACTTGCATCAGTTTCGATAGTTATTTCAAAACCTGACAACCCTCTTCGATATATCTGTATCGATACTGTAGGATCTATCATTTCACCTTCCCAATTAATATTAGGATAAACTTGTTTTATATAAACTTTAATCTCATCATCAACAATTAAACTTCCTCCATTCTTAAGAGGTGCAAATTTTACTATTTCTCCGTCCTTCGATATTGTAATATGCACATATCCATCTTCATTAAAATCCTCTACTGAAATTACATAATCACCGTTTGTTACCTCATCGCCCCAGCCAAGACTGGTAGAGTCTACACTTGATTTCCACTCAATGTCATCTGTTGTGTATGCTGAAGCCTGAGTGCTAAATATGGAAAATATAGAAAATATGATCAATAGCAAGATAAACGATTTTTTAAACATAGGGGTACCTCACATTAGAATGATTGGTGTACATGATAAATACTTCTTTGAAATTCATGATTGCGTAATGATTGCTTTTGTATATTATATGAATATTATATAATAAATGTCTTTATATCAAATATAAGTTTCATCCTGGTTCCGATAGGTTGATATTTACTCAAAAACATGGAAGTATAATGAAGATCTCTACCATCCTACCGGTACTTGAACAGATTGCACCACTTGAGCTTGCAGAAGATTTTGATGAGGGTAAAATTGGAGCCATCCTGAACCTTGACAACAATATTGAAAAGATCGCTGTTGCACTTGACCCAACCGATTATGTGCTAAACCGCGCAGCCGATATTGGTGCGGATATGCTTATCACGCATCATACACTCATTTTCCATCCCATTACAATAGTCACAAAACCACTTGCAGATTCCCTCAAAATTGCTCTTGATAACAATATTTCACTCTACAGCATGCACACCAACTACGATAAAGTCCAGGGCGGCGTGAACGATGTGCTTGCAGATAGGCTTGGTCTTGTCAATGTTGTTGAACTGGAACTTGGAAGAATTGGTGAGGTCCCGACATGTTCCACAGGTTCATTTGCAAAACACGTTTCAAAATCACTTGATACGCATGTACAATATGTCGGAGACAGGGATGACATCTCGCGCGTAATGGTGATTGGGGGAAGTGGTTTCAGGCCTGGGTATCTCGACATCGCGCGTGAGAACAAGGTTGATACATTCGTCTCCGGGGAATTAAAACATGATGTTATACGCGCCCGAGGTGATATCTCACTTATTGATGCGACACATTACGCGACCGAAAATCCGGCAATGGAACACTTATGCAAACGTCTTTTGGATATGCTTGATGTCGATGTGGAATTCATTGACCACGATCCGTTCATCAATGTCATGTGAGGGATATTGAGTGGAAATCGATGAAACTGATGATACTAATGAAACTGACGATTCACACGCCGTGAACGATGAAGAACTTGATCCGGATGAGTTGATGATGGAGCAATTTCATAAGCAGAGGCGTCCGGTTCACCGACGAAGTGATGGGTACGAGCGCAAGCATATATATCGCGGTGCTGTGGTGAAGCATGACAAAAATGAGAATGCCGATTTAAATAACAATGAATGAATACGGTGATTCGAACAGGTTTTTGAAATTTTCGGTCGTGTCCTAAGCTACGTGACCTGATGTCATGTCAATTATTAAGTGTCGGATCATTTAATCAAAACTGAAGAGACCAGAGCATCAGTTCCCGCCGCAGGCGGCACGTTCCACTGCTGCCAAACCCATGACTCAAACTTATAAACACAACCATGCAATTTTCCCATGGCGTCAAGATAGGCTTGGATGGTTTTTAGTTTTCGCAATCATGTGCCACTTTTTTTATTTTTGGGAGTGGTGTATATGCACTACATAAAAAGTTTGGCAGATATCTACCAAAAGATGTATGATTTTAAAGGCTGTGGCATGCGTTTTTGAACCT
>JAUVET010000127.1 GCA_030594665.1 Methanosarcinaceae archaeon | reverse complement strand
CCGAGTGCCATGGCATATATTCCGATCGGACCTGCAACATTGTTTGCAATTGTTGCAATGATCAGGATTATAGTAAAACCCGCACCAAACTTAAATGCCGGACCAAGTGCAAACGGTGAATTGATCTTGAGCTGCTCATCTGTGATATCAAATGTCTTTCGTTTTGGGAGAGTAATGAACAACGAAACAATTATTAGGACTAATTGCGGTGGCAGCATCAAAATTACAAATCTGCCACTTGGGTCAACAATGAGTGCAATTACCAGGTTCCTGATAAGCATTGCAGTATTGGTCAATAGTATCCCTATATATGTCGCATCTACCAGGGATGATCGATTTTTCGACATTGAAGAAAGAGCGCCGGTTGTTGCTTCGCTGTTAACGAAGCCCCCAAGCAGACCTGAGTATGAAATACCTACCCCGGTTCCGAACTTTTTCAGGGATATGTAACTGGAAAAACTTATTATTGACACAAGTACAACAATAATAATCACAGATCTTGGGTTCACAATTCCAAATAACATCTTATCCGGCATAATGGGATACAATATGAATGCTACTGCGAGAAAGCGAACAGCATTTAGTATATCGTCATCAGACAGATGTTGTGCAAAAGTATGCAACGGCTTTTTTTCAACTAATAGGAATGTCAATACAACTGCACAGACGATTGCAAATAAATAATAATCCATTGCTACCAGTATTCCCAGCAGAAAGGTGCAAAAAAGGGCAATCGAATTTGTTATGCCTGCTTTTCCATAAACAATGTTTGTTGTGTATGCTATTATGATGGACAATGCTGCGAAAAAAATTGCAGTGATGAGCAATATTTCTATACCTATCAATTTTGATATAAACGTAGCTATCATTCCAATTATACATGCAAGAACAAATGTCCTGACACCGCTTGAGATTTTTTTGTTCACCCGACGGTGCTCTCGCTCAATGCCTATCAAAATACCGATTAGGAACGACAGTCCCAATTTCTGGAGAAAATCAATTGATGCCGTATCAAAGCCAAGGTCGGATATCCAGTTCGTAGTATTGTCCCCCAAATTCACTAATTATACTAAAACATGTCTGTTTTTTGTAACTTTCTGCCACAGAGTACACAGAGAGCACAGAGACTGTAGCAACTTTCCCTCTGTGTCCTCTGTGGCCAGAATTTCACTCGCAAGAGGTCATACTTATTTTGTTATAATGATCTATAATGATCCTCTGTGACCATCTGCATTTCTAAATTATACTTGCGGAGTGGTATATCAATGTTATACATTTATTAGTTCGGCATCTATCTGTACGTTTCCATTGTTCTCATTGATTTTAGTTGTGGTTTTAGTTGTGGTTATGGTTATGACTGCTCCATTGCCTTCGGAGATCATTCCCGGATTTACGACAACGGTTTTACCGACTTTCATTACGCCTCTTGCTTCATGGATATGCCCGCAGACGATCAGGTCAACCCTGCCTAAAAACTTCTTGATGGCAGTACTTCCGACATGTCCGATCGGTATCCTGTCAACAGTACCGTATGGCGGTGCATGTGTAAGCAATACGATCGTATTACTGTCCGGATCATTTTCCGCTTCTTTGATCAACTTTTCCAGATTACTTTCGATCTCATCTTCAGGCAGTTCAAATGGTGTATCAAAAGGTGTCGGATTCGAGCCTCCCAGACCAATAAATGTAATGTCATCGATACGGTTGGACGTGTTGTGAAGATTGGTTGCTTTTGAGTCATCCAGTACTTTGAGTATGGTTTGCAGGTCACAATTTCCAGGTATTGCCATTATTGGTTTTTCAAACATGTTCAACAACTCATTTGCAGGTTCATCCGGACCGAAATTCGTGATGTCTCCTGCAATAAGGATCAAGTCAATGTCGCTGACCTGTTTTAGTTTTAAGATCGGTCCAACTTTAGAATAGTCTCCGTGAGCGTCGGAAATGGCGAGTATTTTGATTGTTTCACATCCTTTTAGCTGGTTATGATGTGTTGTGTTTGGTACAACTGGTTAAGTTATGTTGGTACGGTCTTATATTGTTTGTGTGGATGGTTTTACATCGTCAGCTCATTATTTCACTGTATTTGTAAAGTTGTGTTAAGATATCATCTTACCACAGCTATACAAATACAAAACATCAATCAAATTCGGGCACATCAACGGCACTGTTTCAAAATCCGGTTATTCTAAATGTATGAGAAAAAAAAGTTCATCGCAGAGCTGCTTATGCGCATATTCCCTGCTGTTGGTTCCTTATAATAATAAAAAATAGATCGATCATAGATCAACAAAATGACGGATCTCCTCAAAATTAATTGGTTAATTTTTCAACAAGTTCCATAACCTGATCACAGTACTCGCATTCTTGATCATCAGACATAACCAATTTACGCGACCATGTCTTTGCCACAACCTCATCGTAGGTAAGAATACCAAGCAACTCTGCATTCAGGCTCTCACAGAATTCTTCTATTGCAGTATCAATTTCATCCGAATGATCTACAGGTATCTTGTTAAAGACCAGATGCACATTTGTCTCAAGTTTCCTTGCCATATTGACAAGTACATAAGCACCCCTGATATCCTGACGATCAATTGTACAAACAACCGTTGCCTTATCCGACATGTTCATTACAAGAAGACTTGATTTGTTAATGCCTGGGCTTGAATCAAATATGACATAGTCTACACCATACTTACTTTCAACAAAATCGACTATTTCCAGCATCTTTTTCTTTGCATCGGATGGTGTCTTAAAAAATGCCGAAATATCATCTTCACATACTCTTGAAGGGATCAAATATAATTCAAGATCGTCATCAGCCTTATAGATGATATCTTCGATATTGCACTGACCTTTCAGGAATTCGATTAGTGAATTCTTAAATTTTAGATCAAACAGGGAATGAAGGCCGGGACCATTAACGTCAGAATCAATGAGGCAAACCTTATGTCCGCTTTTTGCAAGATGCTGACCAATATTGCCAACCATAGTAGTCTTTCCAGTACCGCCTTTATACGAATGGAAACTTAATAACACCTGATATCACCCCAAAAGAGATTCAAGTTTGTCCTCAAGTTCATCCACAGCAGAGTGGTATTCACTCTTTGGACTATCAACCGCTTTTTTCAAATAATAATACACTTTTTTTCCAACACGCTCACGACCAAGCCAACCTGACCTTACAAGTTCATTCAAGTACTTGTTCTCAATTGATCGATGACGACCTGTAAACGCACTTACCTCATCCGCAGTACCCCTCTCCAAATGAGAAATCGCAAATAATGATTTTCGTATTGTATCAGGCACTGTCAGGAACAAAGCCATTTTATCTTCAACAACCGGATTAAATCGTGATTCAATATTTGAAATTCTTTGTTCCAATGAATCTAAACGGCAATTCAATTCATCAAGATACTTATATGTGTTGTTGCTATCTTCTGTTTGGATCATAGTAATCAATTCAAGTTTGAATTCAAATGTGCGGTTTATGCATAATTATATACTAACCATAAATTGTGTATATGCTGCACAGGTCGAATGTTTCAATCGTACATAAACCATTCGTCAAGCAAAAACTTTAAAAGTGAGTACTATCAAAAACGATATCATACTCTAATATATTCTTAACATGTTTAAATGTGCATAATATACCATACTGAAATGCATCATAAATCTATCTGGTGGTAATGATTTAATGAAATTGAAAACGCATATTGACGGATTCGATGAAATACTTAAGGGAGGATTGCAAAAACCGTCTGCCGTATTGGTGGTAGGTCCTGCAGGATCTGGAAAAACGACTTTTTGTTTGCAATCATTATTCAATGCCGCAAAAAACGGGGAATCATGTATATTCATATCTATGCTTGTAGAATCCCCTTCAATGATAATCAGGAATATGTCACAGTATTCATTCTTTGACAATAGTGTTATAGAATCGGGAAATCTTCGCATATTAAGCATTGGTGCAGGTATAATCGAAAAAGGTGATTTTGCAATTTTTGAATTCATCAATAACGTCATCAATAAATACAAACCTTCCAGGGTTGCCATCGATCCGATAACAATACTTGATCACATCACAAGCACCTTCGAAGAAAGAGAACTCAAATATTCACAAAAAAGGAGTTTTGTGATCAACCTGTTCTCGGAATTTGAAGAATGGAATACCATGTTGATAATGACAGGAGAAATATCAGAAAATTCCATTGCAAATAATCCATGGGCATATATGGTAGACGGAATTGTAGTACTTAGTCAAGAATATCGCGCAAACAACATTCGTAGATACCTAAATATCATGAAAATGAGAGGAACTGATTTTTTAAATGGAAAACACACATTTAAGATGACAAATGACGGAATCACAGTATTCCCAAGGTTCATACCTATTCCAGTCACATCTGATATTAGATCCGGAAATGTAAGTACCGGAGTCAAAGACCTGGACGAAATGCTTGGAAACGGATTGCTACAGTCATCCACAACAATGGTCGCAGGCAGTGCCGGATGTGGCAAAACAATGTTGAGCCTGCAATTTATTGCAAACGGGATTTTGAATAACGAACCTTGCCTCATGATATCCTTTGAAGAGAACTTAAAAGAGTTGACAAAATCTATAAGCGGATTTGGGCTCAACCTTGATCAATATCATACAGAAAACCTTATACGGCACATATATTACCCTCAAGGTGAAGTATGCCCTGATGAACTTGCAATACATATAAAAAAAATTGTTGACGAAATTGGAGTCAAGCGCATCCTGATCGATAGCATATCAGGCCTTAAGAACACAATTCCAGACCCCAAACAATTGGAAACATACATATTTTCTCTTACAAAATATTTCAAAAACGAGAATATAACATCGATCTTCACATACGAATTGCCGGAAATTATCGGAGATGTTAAAATCCCTGATTCAGGTCTCCCGTTTATCATGGATTCCATCATAATTATGAAAAACATTGAGATCGATGGGCAGATCAAAAAATTGATTTATGTATTAAAAATGAGGGGAAGTAAAGCCGACAACCAGATCAAGGATTTTATAATATCAGATCATGGATTTGAGATCCACGATCCATCCACATAATCCGGTCGTGTCCGAAGATACGTGACCTAACATGCTTTTGCCATAGTTCAAGTCCGCTACTGGCATTGATTCCGAATAACATACTTAAGATCCACCTGTAGTCTTGCAGCATAACGATTATTATGGAAAGTCACGATTTCTGGGGTACTACCCGATTTTGGCACAATTCCAAAATCCAGTGATTTCAACAATTATATTAGACGGCCGAATAAGAAAGAGCGATTACTCGCTCTCCCTCTTCTAAGAACCGTACTTGCAACTTTCATCACATACGGCTCAAGCCTTTCATAACCCTTGTCGGGCAGCAGTTTTAAGTTTTGTGGCGTTCGGTTTATAT
>JAUVET010000063.1 GCA_030594665.1 Methanosarcinaceae archaeon | reverse complement strand
CGTTTCAAAAACATCATTATTCGATGTCACATAAGTAAACGGTAATGTAATTTTTGCATTCTGGCGTATCGCATCATGCGGGGGCGTGTCCCCTACAATGATATCGCTTCCAAGCGAAAAACCCGAAACCGGATACCAGTGCGCTTCAAACCGGTAGTTATATCGTCCTCCGATCTTGCTGTCAAGATATGACTGCATCCTCATCTCCGTGCTGGTTGAATGTTCTTTTGCGATCGGATTCAAATATATTTTGGAACCGTTCGTTTCCATCATCAAATTGAGTGCCATGCTCTCTGCCACAATATCCGAAAATGTCCTGTGATTCTGTTCCTTCCCGAAAAGCGTGTTCATTGGACCCTGTGTTATGGAATTTGAGGGAATAGATATATTCACGACAGCAAGCGGTTCGATCTCATATTCAAAATCATCTGCACTGCTGCTAAGCAGCGACTCTAAAAGATGTGTGTCAAATTCCTGTATTGCAGTATATCCTGCGGCATCATATTGGTTGTCAGCCATGATCGATGGCATCAGCAGTACGGCTGCAACGGATATCATCACAAGGAAGAACATTGCGTCAATGGTAGATGAAAATGCCATCCGGTCTGTCAGGATGTTTTTGCTGTTCGCATTCAAATGATCCTTATCGCGTCCCGATCCATTTGCCATCATATCCATCCTCTTTTACTCATTTTTACTGTCAACGTTCCGGCAACCGATTCCGCCGGATTCAATTCAATAACCACCGGAACCGATGCTGCAATCACATCACCGTTTGTTATACCAGAAGGCATTTGTTCGATCGTCCACCGGTATTTTTCGTCATCAGTCACAATCTCAACCGAAAATTCAAAATTGCCCGTAAAACCGGAAAACAACATATCACGCATAGTTTCATCACTCGCCGGAGTGTTTATCCGATCAAGTGCTGATGCGGATATGATGCCTGTGCCTGTGCCTGTGTTTGTGGTGTGAAGCAATTCATCCGAAGCAATTGCCTGTGCGATCCTTGATGCTTCTTCGTAGTTCTCAAGAGCGAATGAGTGTTCGTCGTATGTCAAATACGCTTTAGACATGAGAGCCGCAAATACCACAAACCCGATAACCAATAGTGCAGTCGCAAACAGGTCATTCTGCGGTTCGAGCACGCCGCGCTCGTCATTGATGAACAAGGATATAGTCAAGTTTGCTTACTCCGGGATCAGTGGTTATAAATATATTAATAAACGCTTTTTGGATGTAAACAGACATGCTTGTATTTAACATTACTTCATTTGCACTCGTTTGTGACAGGAACTCCACAACCGTTGTGTAGTTGCTGTGAATTGGTTCATCCACTGTGCCATTATCACCGAAGTTGCCTGCAAGTTCACTTCGGAGTGTACTTTCATTAAATGGAAACACCCTGAACATGAGCGGCTTGACAGCATGTATAGATCTGCCGCCACTTGTTGTGGCACTCATTCTCACATACTCGCCGGAGATAGATGCATTAACATTGTAAAAACCGTTGTCAAAACTGAACATTTCCATGTCAAATGAATATGTTCGCTCAACACCTGCGTCAAAGGTATCACTGCCCACATTGTCCACGGCAGACTTGAGATCAAATGCGATAACCCCCAGTTCGTTTTCACGCCCCATATCTTTAAAATCTGCTGCCAATTGGAATGTAGCGGTAATGATGATCACACTTGCAATTATCATTGCGATTTTGGATAACGTAAAATCGATCCAGCCGGATTGGTCGTCAATTATACTTTTTTGATGCGTTTTCAACTTAAATTACTCCATCATCTATGTTTCATAAACCAGAATAAACACCAGACCGTGATCGGAATTGTAAACACTTTCAAGTGTCACCCTGTGCGGACCTTCCGGGAGTTCAACCGAACCATTCATCCCGATGTTTGAAAATGCTGCTCCTGTCTCGTACACCCTGCGTTCGCTGCCGGACTGGATATAGTAATTGCCGGCATCGCGCGGCCACGAATGACCCTCTTCCGGCAGCGCACCAAGTACCACCGTAACGTCATTCGGGATATCGATGTCAAGTGTGACCACACTGCCAGCCCCGCGCAACGACATCTGTTCGGCATTGGATACAACCTTCGATATCCCGGCCTGTGCCTCATGCGTGCGCGCAGCTGACATCAGATCCAGAACAGACGACGCCATGATAATTCCTATGATAGCAATGAGTATCGCAGCAACCGTGAATCTCATAGGGAGCGCATCGACTGCGTTTTCGTCAAGGAATAGTGACTTGCGGGATGGTTTCATGGTAAAACACAAAGGTCAGGATAGTTTTTGGATAACTTCTTCTACGCTCAAAAGCGATTGTTCACCTGATACCATATCTTTGAACGTGACCTTTCCAGCCTCAAGTTCACGCTCACCAACTATCACTGTGCAGTCTGCACCAATGTGATTTGCATAGGACATTTGCGCCTTGAAGTTGCGTTTCATAATATCGAGATGAACGGGTGTAACACGTCTGATCTCATTTGCGATCTTGATCGCATCGAGACGAACTGAATCGGTTGAAATTACAACAACCTTTTTTGGCTCGTCAGCTTTGACATCACATATCTCCATTATGCGGTCAAACCCGATCCCAAATCCGGTTGACGGGATATCTCCGCCGCCAAAGAGTTTGATCAGGTTGTATGAACCGCCGCCGCATACCTGATTCTGTGCACCGAGTCCTTCAGCATATATCTCAAAGACCATTCCTGTGTAGTAGTCAAGCCCCCTGGCAATGCCAAAATCCACATTGTAGTTGATCCCGTAAGCATCAAGAAGTGTGAGCAGTTCTTTGAATGTATCAAGCTCGGGAATGTCACCTATGACATCACGTGCTTTTTCGACAGCATCATTTCCTGTCAGGCAGATGAGTTCAAGAAGATCTAGCCGGAGGTCGGCAGGTGCATTGATCTGTTCCAGATAATCATCCAGTCCTGTGTCGTCCTTTTTATCAACAAGCCGCATGATCTGGCTCTGTTGTTCGGTTTCCAGTACACCTAATATGTGGCGTATGATGCCAAGATGTCCGACATGCAGGTCGCCTTTTATTCCGGCTGAACCAAGCATGTTCGTAGCAAGCGCTATGACCTCCGCATCAGCATCCGACCTGCTGCTTCCTATTATTTCTACGCCGAACTGCCAGAATTCCCTGAACCGTCCTTTCTGGGGACGCTCATACCTGAAACAGTTCTCGAAATAGAACAACTTGAGAGGTTTTTGGGTCGCCTGCATCTCATTTACATACATGCGCATAACCGGTGCGGTCAGTTCAGGACGAAGTGTCATCTCCCTGTCGCCTTTATCCGTAAAATTGTACAGTTCACCGATAATACCCTCGCCTGATCTGAGGGTGAACAGGTCCAGATGCTCAAACGTTGGCGTGATGATCTCGCCGTATCCCCAGTTTTTGACTACTTCCCGCATTTTGTTTTCGACATGTCTTCTGCGTGCAGTGACTTCCGGCAAAAAGTCCCTTGTTCCTCTTGGTCTGTTGATCTTCATTTGGGTCGTGTCCTGATGTGTGAATTAGTGATATGATTGGTTGTGAGTTTAAGATTATATCTTCGTATGTGGATAAATATTAGACGGAATTTACTGGATGTTAATCTCAATTTTCATCCTGTGCATCCTGTTAATCCTGTCCATTAATTCAGGCAGTATGATTCAATTTTTGGTGATATATCCTGAATCGCGAAGCCACCCCTAAATGTAAGGGGGAAATTCAAATTGGATTTACTTGTCTGGTTGGATACTGCTTAAGAGTAATATATTTTATTGTTTCGATGTCAGGAGTTCGCTGTGTAATCTCGATATGAAAGCATTTTAAACTACAACAACATTATATTTGCAGGTGATTTAATGATCAGAGAACGATATTCATGGTGATGAAAAGCACACAACCCCCTGCCAGATCAAGTGAACAGAGAGATCGTACACACGCTGAGCAGGTTAAGAGGTGGGCGAATTTTGTAAAGACGCACCCTCGTTCTGTCTGGATCAAGCAGGTCGGACCTCTTGTTGATTCACAGATCATAATGGCAAACAGGTTCTATGAGAGGCTCTCTAAAACAGAAGCCGGGATGGAGAAAATAAGGAGACTTCGGGGTATTGGGGATAAACGTGACTTGTTTAAATGATGTTGAAGATAATGTGGGAAACCGAACACGATTTTAAGATGTCATGAAAAGTGCCACCCTGAACATCACACTTTCAAGGCTCTGTTTTACAACTACAACCCCAATCCTTCACATAACATATCCAAATATTTGTAATCAAAAACAACATCCTCATCAACCCAGCTCGGAAACGCACCAAGCGACATAGACACCTCAAATCATATCGGCATAGAAGCTTTTTCCAGTGACATTCCTGAAAAGATCGATATGTATTCGAAGGTATCGGGAATTGAATACTATCCACTACATCTAACCAACCTCCAACAAGTACCTATATCAACCATTATGACAATTATTTTGTGATGGCGTCATCCTGTGAACAAATAATATCCGGAACAATAATTGTTGGTACGGAGTTCGAACCTATTGATGGTTACATTTGCTTAAAAGACGGGATCATATCCGAGATCGGTGAAGAACCATCAAATACAGGAACCATTATAGCACCTTGTTTTGTAAATTCCCATACCCATATAGGGGATTCTGTATGTAAAGACCCATCACTTGGCAGTTGTGTGGGACCTACTGTGATACGTGACCTTGATTCACTTGTCCGCCCCCCGAATGGTCTTAAACACCGGATTTTACGACGTACTTCGTATCAGGCACTTGTTGAAAGCATGAGGAGTACTATTTTGGATATGATCACTACCGGTACGTGTGCATTTGCGGATTTTCGGGAAGGCGGGGTTGTTGGCGTATTGGCATTGAAAGAAGCGATAGGTGATCTTGACATCGGATCATTGGCATTTGGCAGACCTGGCAAGCCCGATGCAAAGATCGGGGACGTACTTGGCGAGGTTGACAGGGTACTCAGGAATGCGGATGGAATTGGAATTAGTGGGGTAAATGACATGGATTTTGGAATGGTTAAGGAAATTGTCAAATATACGAGGGAGCAAAAACGATCATTCGCCATCCACGCAGGAGAGAAAGATCGCACGGATATTGAAAATGCACTGTCATTGAAACCGGATATGTTGATCCATATGACACATGCCAACAAGAGTGATATTTTAATGATGGCTGATGCCGGTGTGCCTGTGGTTGTTTGTCCACGCTCGAATTTTGTGACAGGGGTTGGAATGGCACCGATATGCGATATGATCGAGGCAGGAATTAAAGTTGGGGTTGGAACCGACAATGTTATGCTTAATTCTACCAATATGTTTTCAGAAATGGAAATCCTGTCAAAGATATTCGGGCTTGATGACAGACAAGTATTTATGATGTGTGCGCTTAATGGGAGTCAAATATTAGGGCTTGATGGTTTTGGTTCAATTGAAATAGGAAACAGGGCGCATCTTATGGTTCTCAATGGAAATTCAAATAATCTTTCAAATATTCAGGATCCGCTAAGTGGGATTGTTAGGCGGGCAAGACCGGACGACATTTTATCTATAATAAATGTATAAATGTATAAACTTCGAATATAAATTTTAACTTGAAGTTAGAGCTAAACTTAAAAATTTGGATAATGGAGAGGGAAATATGAGCAGTGAATTATACAAGAAAATTTTGATAACAACCGATGGGTCGGAACCAAACAAAAAAGCAGTTTCATATGGTATTGAACTCGCAAAATTGAGCGGTGCGAAAGTAAATGTTGTGTATGTGGTTGATACAGCGGCATTTGCCTCTATTCCAATGGATTCAGGGTGGGAAATTATGTATGAGCTTCTGCAAAAAGAAGGTGCAGAGGCGACTCATAAGATCGTTGAAGATGCAAAAGGATCAGGAATTGAGATCGAAGAATCGGTGCTTGAAGGACATCCAAGTAATGAGATCATTGAGTTTGCACATAATAATGACATTGACCTGATTGTGTTGGGCACGCTTGGTAAGGGTGGCTTGGACCGATTTTTGCTTGGCAGTGTGGCAGAGAAGGTCACACGTAATTCCAATGTGCCTGTACTTGTGGTACGTGGAAGCTCGAAGGAAGAAAAATAAACTTGTTTTTATTTCGTGAGGTGAAAAAAAACATGCCAAAAAACACGATTATTGAAGAGATCATGGTCAGGGATGTTACATGTGCAACTCTGCCCGGTTCAAGAGATGAAGTTCTCAAGATATTAAAGGATAAACACATTTCCGGTGTTCCGGTACTTAAAGACAATAAGGTTGTTGGGCTTGTAACCCGTACAAATTTACTTAAAAAACCCGAAGAGGAACAACTTGCACTACTCATGGCACGTGATCCTACTACCATTGCACCTGATGCTGACATTACTGATGCAGCAAGGCTCTTACTTGACAATAGGATAAGAAGGTTGCCTGTAGTGGAAAACGACAAACTTGTAGGGCTTGTGACGATCGCTGATCTAATCGGGTCGATGGCTGACCTGAATATGTCAGAGCCGATCGGGCAATACCTGAACAATGGTGTTGTACCTGTGTGGAATGAAACACCTCTTCCTGTTGTGGCGAGGGTTATGGAGCTTGCACATGTCAAAGCTGCTCCGGTCCTTGATTCTAATCTGGATCTTGTTGGAATAATATCTGATCGTGACATTATCAGTGCAAGTGTTATTGAGGACACTGTGGAGATGTCTGATATGTCTGCAGGTGCAGATGATGATGCATGGACATGGGAATCCATGAGGGATACTATGAGCATTTATTACAGTGTCTCAAGGATAAAGGTTCCAAATATTCTTGCAAAGGATATAATGGTGAAAGATCCAATCACCGCGGCATCAATTTCAGGGGTCAGTGACTGCGCACGCAAGATGAAACGCAGTAAGATCGACCAGATGCCAGTTGTGAATGCAAACCGGAAATTGCTGGGTATCCTTCGGGACCGCGATCTGTTGAAGGCACTCACTAATTATTAGATCGTTAATTATTGGTATCAGTTGACAAAGGCGGCTGAGAGGCGGTATTTGTCAATCCGGTTATTTTTTAATAGTATATAATTTATCGAATTATATAGTTTGAGTTAAATCGACCGGAGGGAGATTTTTCTCGTAGTATATGTTTTACTATACTCCCATTTGACCGATAGGTCTCTACACTTGCCGTAATTCATCACATTCATTAATCTTCCTCCTCATTTAAAATATTTATGTATTCTTGTACAAGAGACCTACTCATCTCTAATACTTGGGCAATTTCATCA
>JAUVET010000142.1 GCA_030594665.1 Methanosarcinaceae archaeon | reverse complement strand
TTTATAGATCACTCTCGTATTCATTCCATCTATTTTTTCTGTTATGCTCCATTTCTCAATCGCTGCAAATTCAAATTTAGAATAATCACCTTCTATTATCTGAAATTTGTTTTCTTCATCTCGTTTCCATATTGTGTCTATTTTTGGGTATTTCATAATCAGTCTCCTTTAAATGCGGTCGTTGTCCATCTGTTTTTAGCTCCGGATCAATTCGTCATATATGAGATCATAAGCCTGCAATTAATTGGCAATGGAGGGATACGCCGCCTGACGGCGGTTAAATCGAATTCAGTTCCATCCGAACAAATATAATTATAATTATAAAAATAAAAAGCGCCGAGGTTGGGATTCGAACCCAAGCATCCCGTCAGGGAAAACAAGTCTCGAGCCTGCCGCGTATAGACTCCAGGGTGATATCACCGTTGGATTAGTCCGCTCTGCCACCTCGGCAATGTTGATATAATTTTGATTTTTGAAGGTCTTTATCTATTATATAGGTATCGAGAACCTAAAAATCCATCAGGGACTTCTGTTTTTGCGCACCCGTTCTACCCTCTGGCTTTTTCACCTTGTCACTTTGTGGCAGTTCGATCCAGCCATACTGCCCACCGCCGCCCGGATGGAGAATAACCTCATTGCGCCGGAATGCAAGAATAGCATCAACTATTTTTTTATCCACAATTCCCAGCTCGGCAGGGTCTGCTTCAAGGAGCACGGCCACCTCGTTCCCGAAACGCTCGATCAGTGCATTCCATGGAGTTTGAACACCTTTCGTACTGATGCTTGAATGTCCCACAGCCATCATGATGATCTCCGCAAGCGGGATGATATGAATATATTCAGGGCGGTACCCGGGATGCACTGGCTCGTCAAAATCCGCAAGTTCATTTATGCGGTCTTCTACACCTTTCTTGATACGACCGCCGCAGGAACAGCGCCAGTTCCTTGACAGGCACTCGTCAAATGTGTAATTTGTAAAACACTTGATACATGCCGACCTATTGTACTTTCCCTCCTGCGGATAAAAACCAACATTGAGCGTGGACTTGTATCCACCCTCGCGGAGAATTGCCTTTTTCAAGCCATCAAACGTAACTTCCGGCACTTCAAACCGCGTGAACTCACGTGCAAGTTTATTCGACCACGGCGAATGTGCATCAGAATTCGAAAGGAACGTCAATCTTTGTAGTTCCTTAATACGATCTGCATAATCGCTATCCGCGCTGAGCCCGAGTTCAACAAAAGAAATGTAATCCGTCATATCCCCATAACAACTTTTTAGGGAATCATGTGCAGCATACAGCGCAGTCCATGGAGTGAACGCATGAGCGGGACCCACCAGCGCACCAACATCCTTTGCAGCTTCTGCAATTTCAACCCCATCAAGTTTGATGGTTGGACGACCATCTGCTGCAAGGTCGCCATACTTCCCCATAATTTCCGCCAGTTCCTCAGCCTTTGAAATTGAAGGTAAGATCAACAGGTGATGGACCCTGTTCTTATCTTCTACCTCGGTTGTCAGTACAAAATCCGTATTATTTATCCGGATAGTCTCATCATCAACAACCGCCTGTTTGATCTCAAGAAGCCATTTCGGATGAATACAATCGCTTGTTGCTACAAGATCAATTCCTTTCTTTGCAGCCTCAATTGCAATAGTTGGCAACTCCATTCTCGGGGATGAAGCCATAGAATACTTGGAATGGAGATGCAGGTCTGCATTGATTTGCATGAGACTCCTTCCTTATCCGATATATCTCAGATCCTCGTCACTTGATACAGTATCAGGTAAATACTGCTGCTGCCCTTGCTGCTGTTTTTCCATCTCAGCAAGCTGTGCCGCGATCTTTTCCATCTCTTTTGCCCGTTCCTCAAGTGGAGTTACATCGACCTCAATATCAAGGATCTTGCTTAACACGCCAAGTAAGAACTGGGCACTTTTCGGGTCAACAAGATAACCGGACGTAAAGCCCATAATACACATCGCATCCAGTTCCCTGAATTTGCTAAGACCCAGCAGCAACCCTGATGCTCCAACAATTCCACCACCTGGTTCACTCTCCTTAAACTCAATGCCGTATTGTTCCATCTCCTCGATCAGGTCATGGTTATTAACTGCACCAATAACCCCATCGGTATGAGTCAATTGACCTGTCGGGAACCCGCCAAGTGTGTAGATCCTTGAAACTCCCAACTCTTCGGCAAGATCAAGATACAGGTCACCAAGTTCATAATGCCCTTCAGTGCTTGAACTCTGGTGGTCACCTGTCAAAATCAGAATATCAGTACCATTTACATTGCAGGCAAATATCTCATTATTCACAAGTTTTATGGTGCTGTCCTCATTGACCAGCACCTGTGGCGGAAAATGAGGTGAATATATCTCAACTATCTTTTCGGCATCCAGCTCCTCAATAAGATGCTCTACAACAAGTTTCCCAACGTGACCTACTCCGGGAAGTCCAACCAATAATATCGGATTACTCAATTTAATATCATCTTTTAATCGGATAACCTTATTTTCCTTCATATTGCATCCCCTCTCTTAGCTATTCGGCGATATTTTCCATAAGGATCAAGTGGTGAAAAACGTGCAGGCTGTGGACTTATAGCCATACCGCCGCACTTCGGGCATAACTCGCCCAATGTGTATCGCTTACACTGCACACACCTACGAATTTTAAGTCCCAAAAAACCATCACGCCTTAACAGATTCAATGTGCCTGTGGAATGTACCATTTCCGTCAGCTTTTGCAATTACATCGATCGCAGCTGTTGCGGCTTTCTTCAAAACGCCTTCAGCTGTCTTGTAATCAGGTGCAATAACCTTTATTCGGTATCTTGGTGCACCAATATAACTTATATCAACCTTAACATCAGTCTTTTTCACTTTGCTTGCAGCTTTAAGTGCTTTTTTAATGATATCAATACCATTTGGCTTAGCAGATGTCAGGTCAACGTAACCTGCAATATCAACAAATGGAAGTTTTATGTTTTCCTGTGCAATTTTGACAATAGATTGTACAACTTTGCTGTTGATGCCGGTATCTGTAAAAGAATCGACACCGTTCATTGCAGCATCTTCGAACGCCAGGTATACACTCCCGAATTTATCAATGATCGTTTCAAAGACTGTCTGCATGATCTTATTATTGGTCTTTGTCTCCTCTGCAACGAACTGCAACCATTTGGCACCTTTTTGCTCGTTCTTCCAATCCTGTATCTTTGCGCGTTTTTGGTGGTCGTTGACATCCTTTAAGGATAGGTCAATATGACGGCGTGACGGCTCAACATGCAGTACTTTACATACGATCTTCTGCCCTTCACGGACATGGTCTCTTACGTATTTTACCCATCCGGCTTTGACTTCGGATATGTGGATAAAACCTTCTTTACCGCCAAATTCCTCAAGTCTGGTGTAAGCACCAAAATCGGTTACATTAATGACAGTACAGACTACAAAATCGCCTGTGTCCGGCCAAATTTCGTTATTTTCCATCGCGCATCACTTTATATAAAGGTTTACTCAAGTACTTCAAGAATATGTGTTGTGATCGTTGATTTACCACCGGTCGATTCTGCAAGCGTCCTGCCGCATACCACACATGTGACCTTGCGACTTGCGCTTCCGAAAATAACCTGTTCATTCTCACAATCATTGCATTTTACACGTAAAAATCTGCTTTTTGGTACAGCCATAAATATCACTCCTTGAAATCGAATTTCTTTGCCCTGAAGCATGGTCTCTGGTGTGACTTGTTGCATTCAGTGCAGCGGTATTTTAGTGCTACTCGCTTTGTTGGCTTGTCGCCTCCTGGCACTTTTGAGAACTTACCACTGTTTCCAATACCGGTCTGGCGTTTCTTCTGTCTTGCAATGCGTGTCATAGACGACGCTTTGCCTTTTTTAACTCTTTCGGCAATGTGCACTGTATGCTTTTTGCATGAAGGGCAGTGTGTCCTGAATCTCTTTGGAATCTTCATAATTTACACCTTATTAATTGTGAATTGATTATCTTGTAGTATATTTTTTATAAATATATAGTGTGAGTTGATCTGAGCGTTAGCGAAGATTTCCTCAAATAGGCTGTGCAATTTTTCGCTTGATCAGTCCTTTTGCATTGATTGCAGGCAATGATACGACATCATGCGCCTGTAATGTATAATTGCGTTTGTCCACAGCCTGGAATGTAGATAGGTCTTTCAGTATTCGCACAACAAGGTATTCCTCACTTATATTACTTTTGGCTATATCACTTTTGCCTGTGTCGTTTATAGGTTCCAAAGACTCTTGTGGCAATACGGTATCCGGGCGTTTACGAGTTTCAACATCCGCCCCGTGTTGCTCACTTTCCACACCACTTTCCGCACGATTTTCCACATCCGCATTTTCACCGTTTGCACTTACATTTGCATTTGCACTTACACTTACATTTTCACTCACACCGGTATCCGGCACTTTTTGGGCATTTTTATCGCGAATTGAATCCGGATCCATTATGGGTTCGATCAATTCATTGCGTGCGATATTAATTGCAGACAGGACATCATCATACACTTTGCGTTCAGCCACAAGCAATTTGTCCAGATCGGATTTTGCCGACCGGTTCGAAAATGCGTTCGATGTTGCGCGTGTCGTTATCTTACGCAGGCGCCGGATGAAAATTACTTCTATATCTGTGATCGCACTTTGCAGTTCATCCTCTAACATCTTCGATTCGACTGAACGTGGATTATTGATCTTTTTGACCTCGTACTCCAACTCGCGTATGTACTTATCAACTGCATCATAAAAATCCGGATGAAGCGATTTTAATGAAGAACTACTCTCGTCTCGCAATATAGCTTTCAGTTCAGTTCGATCCATATTCTGCTGCTCCCCTGCACATAAGATACATAGCTGCGTATTCAGGCAGTTCTATCATGTCATCGCCCGGCTCTACCGCGAAATCATTTCCTTTCATCTGCACCGAAAATGGTTTTATCACTTTTAATTGTACCGACTCATCGCTAAACACAACCGCATCATTGAGCGG
>JAUVET010000257.1 GCA_030594665.1 Methanosarcinaceae archaeon | reverse complement strand
AATCTCAAATCATCAAAAGTGAACTGTACACAGTTCAATATACCCCGAAATTGAACAGTGTACAGAAAGGTTTTTAAAACACAATTGCGTATCTGTGTCTATGAAACAGGACATAATGCGAATACTTGCAGACTGGAACGTGTGGTGGGAGAAAAATGAAGTCCCACTAAACTTGCTTGGACAGAAGCGAGGAATCTCTGATGAACTTATAGACCTTATGGAATTAAAGGAGATCAAAATAATAACAGGTGTGCGCCGAAGCGGAAAATCTACAATCATGTACCAGATCATTGAGCACCTTTTGAATACAGGTGTTCCATCAAAGAACATCCTTCTCCTGAATTTTGAGGACGCTGCACTTGCACATTATTCCCCGGAAGATATCTATGAAAGTTATCTCTCTGAATTAAACCCTGCATTTGATAACTTTGTCTTTATTGACGAAGTACAAAGAAAAGAAGGGTGGGAAAGTTGGATAAGAAAAAAGTATGACTTGAAACATGCCACCAATTTTTACGTTACCGGCTCATCAGCATCCCTCTTAAAGAAAGAATACTCCACCTTGCTCACAGGAAGGAACATATCGGAAGAAGTTTTTCCAATGAGCTTTCGGGAATTTCTTGATTTTTCCGGCATACATGTTGACAATACGGAAATAATAAGCACTGAAACACGGTCAAAAGTGCTATTCAGCCTGAAAAAATATCTTGAATGGGGCGGTTTTCCAGAAGTGTTTTTCACAAATGAGAACTATAAACGCCGCCTGCTAAACCAGTATTTTGAAGATATAATCTACAAAGACATTGTGGACAGGTATAGCACAAATTCCGTAAAAACAAAGGAATTTGGTGTTTATCTTCTGACGAACATAGCCAACTCTTTTAGCATAAGAAATGCAAGAAATGCTCTTGGCTTCGGACTTGAAACAATATCGGACTATGTATCATACATGGTTGAAGCATATCTGTTGTATGCAGTCCCTATCTATTCCCCATCACTGAAAATTCAATCCGCGAACCCTAAAAAGATATATTGCATAGACACTGGACTGCGAAATGCCGTGTCATTCAAATTTTCAGAAGATATAGGGCGTCTTGCAGAAAATGCCGTGTTTGTTGAATTGAAAAGGCACAAACAGGAAGTATATTACTGGAAAAATAATATCGGTGAAGTTGATTTTATTGTGAAAGAGGGACTGCGGCCAGTAGAAGCCATTCAAGTCTGCTGGAACCTGGACGATGAACGCACAAAAAAAAGAGAGACCCGGGCATTATACAGCGCAATGAATGATTTAGATATGGATAGGGGAGTTATAATAACTGAGGATATGGAAGCTGTAGAGGAAACAGATGGGAAACAGATATATTTCATACCCATGTGGAAATGGTTTTTGAATCAAAAGGAATGAAAATTGGTACTTGTTCAGGTAGTTTTGATGCCGAGTCAGTGCCCAACAATCGATTTGCTTTGCTTGATGTCCGCAATTACATCATCAATATCCCTTTCGATGCCATATTTCCTTTTGAAAAATGCAAGTACATTAAAGACATCTCTTTTGAGCAATTCATCCGCATTCGGATGCGCAAGATCTACATATTGTGGCCAATCGATAAACTGCACACCGCACTCATACACAAAAATGTTATACTCGCTCAGATCAGCATGTATTACTCCAAGTGAATATGTCATCCCGATCTGTGAAATAATCTCATCAAGGAACCATTCAGGTTCAAGTAATCTGGTTTTGGCAAGTAAACTTCCTTTTGCAACTGCCATAACCAGAACATGTCTGTTATAGTCGATCGGTTTTGGCACCGATACCTTTTGATAGAGCGAAACCATCAGGTCATATTCACGTTTTGCAGAGAGACGGGCAGCATATATCCATGAGAAATGTTCCTTGTCTGCAAGGTGTTCACGAACTCGTTTTACCTGTGTAAAACTTGTTCGTCCCTCCCTGTGAAACTTTATTATAACAGGTGTCAGCTTACCAAGGGCAAGTTCCGGTTCTTTTATTGCCTCATGCACGACCGATTCCTTCCCGACTCCGATCTCATCCCCGATCGCACTTATGGTGCCGCGTTTTACAAAAGTGTTCAATGCAAGTGCATCGTAACCATCGAAATATATTTGATATCCTTCATAGGGTAAATTTGTTCCAACAACCATGTTGGATCTCATGAGCAAATGCAGTTTATGCTGAAGTGCATTATATGATAATTTGGTGTATTTTAGAAGCTCTTGAGCAGGCACCCATTCATAATGCTTCATACCGATCTCTATTCCTGCCAGTATCCTGAAGTCCTTGCTGGAAAGCTTTTTGAATGTTTTAACTACATTATCCATCATCACATGCAATAAGGATCGAAATTAAAGATAGTTTGTGGTTGCATTTGTGAAATATGCTGTTGATCCCATTGAGGACTTCTAACGAGGACTTCTAGCGAAATCCTCTAGTGCCGTGTCAATCACACAATGCCGCTATAGATGGAAGGAGGTCAAACAGATGCAAAAAACGACGCGACCGCGCGCAGCGCGGCACGTTCCCACAATTATAAACATGAAATACAAAACGGTTTTTAAGCGGTATCGTATTTGCAGATATGAAAATTGCATGGTATGGTTTGTGGTTATGGTTTGTGGTTTTGGTGGCAGTGAAATGCGCCGCCCACGACGGAAATTGATGCTATGATCTCTTCAGTTTCGGTTAAATAATCCGACACTTGGTAGTTGACACGACACTAGCGAGGACTTCTAACAAAATCCTCTAGCGAAATCCTCTATCAGAAAACCATTATAACCATGATATGAGAACAATCAATCCTTGACCAACAAATCCTGAAAATACAGGTATTGCAAGATTATCGTCAATCTCACCAACCACGGCTTCAACAAGAGTTGCTGTAAGTGCCATGACCAGAACGACAAACAAGTTGTCAATAAATGCGTATCCTATGCAAAAATCCACCACGAACTCAGCAGCACATCCTTCTATGGTTTTTCCATTGTAGATGCGTGTTTTCCCAATTGATTTCCCAACCAGTGCTGCACTCATGT
>JAUVET010000217.1 GCA_030594665.1 Methanosarcinaceae archaeon | reverse complement strand
GGTCCTCAAGTTTAAATTTATCCATCAAATTAAGAAGTTCAATCCCCACCAGTCTGCCGCTGGATCGCCTGAAGGCATGCCAGAAGATACAGCCACGGCAGGAGTGGTGGATCAGGCAGCGCGCCCGCCTGCAATCGAAACTGCACCCTACCGGCGGCGGACTCAGTGCATCAAAAACAGGTAGCTGGGACGCGGCTTTTGTGTATCGCAAGATTGTACTATGCCTATTTGAAATTAGTCTTTTACGAAATGTTTTCATAAATCTTTGGCAGAAATTTTCAACAAATCTCGTTGACTTTTGATCTCGGCTTGACCAAGTTGGGGAAATATCCAAGTGCAGTTCGACGAGTGATACACGAATGACCCCTTAACTGCACTACCAGATAGACATATAGTCATGCGTATATACATGGGGGTCGTTTAATCGCACATCGAAGATTGAATTCACATTTAACCAGAGTGGTTTATGAATACGATGGTAAATCTATTGTAGTAATAACATTTTATAAAGCTCATGTTCATAGATACTATAGAGGAGGATTATATGAAGATAAAATATTATCCGGACGCTGATGTGCTGGAAATGAGAATTACAGATGAAAATCTTGATTATGGGGTACAAGCAGGCGATGAAATCATTTTGCATTACAACAAAGATGATAAACTTGTTAAAATTGAAATGTTAGATGCCTCAAAAACCGTAATGGAAATTTTGCAACCAATACTTGATCAAAAACCTATTAAATCTACAATAGCATCAGCAGCAACTGCATAAAGTCTTATTGAATCAAATATACGGTTAACCAGAATTGTTTTGTCACTGTAAGGTGCTTATCTGGTTATAGCTTTGATTTTAGTCTGTTTATCTGATGCGCTCTTTTTTAATCATATTTGAAGACTCCTTCCTCGGAACGAAGTGACAGGTGGGAGATGAATACACCGATAAATATAATACCATATTGCACCTATGTTTTTTGTATAGGGATGGGATATCCCGAATTCAAGCCTGTTGGAGAGAAAACTTAAGTCAACTCGATGAATCAGGAAGCACCTTCATCGCTGCTTTGTAGCAGGTGGGTGTAGTTCACCTGGCATGCTCAACAATAATCCAGACGACGTCTGGACAATTGGATTTTGTGAGTACGGGCAGGTTTAGATGCAGTAAAAACAGGCAACGGGGGCGTGGCTTTCGTGCTCGCTTCTATGTTCGCACCCCGCGCCAGTCTCGTTCCCTGTGCAAAGACGGTGTACAGGCGGCGTGTTCCAATCTGCGCGCGTCCGGCGTTTTCCGCTTTGGGCGAGCGCAGCGATAGTTTCATTGTGGGGATTTTGGAACGCATTACTATTCCAGGTACTCCACTGTTGTCTTTGCAGATTTGTATAATTCCATAAGATCATGTACCTCTTTTGGCAGATTGGTGCTCACTGGCAGCCCCAGTTCAATTGCCTCTGCCGCAGATATCGGTGCTATGTGGATCATCTCACCACTGACCAGTTTGTTGACTATATTTTTTAGTTTTTCCTCATCTTCTATGGAACCCTCAAGCAGTTCTAAAGCAACATCGCGTGTGAGTTTCATTGCCTTTTGCGATATATCGCTCATTACGAACGTAATATCATCGGCTTCTGTTCCTTTCTGCGATGCGGCATATATCCATGAAGGTGCAGGAAATGTGCCGCGAATGAGATCCCCGACCTGAGGGTCGATCGGTCCGATTGCCGCCTCGCTGTCCATTATGATCTCATCTGCCGCAAGTGCGATCATCGTGCCGCCGGACATTGAATAATGTGGTATCATAACCCTTGTATGTCCTTTGTGGTTCTTGAGCGCACGTGCGATCTGGATGCTGGCATGCATCTGTCCGCCCGGGGTGTGTAATATCAGGTCGATAGGACGCTCACCTGCTTTTCGAATGCCGCGCAGTATCTGCTCGGCATCCTCTATATCTATGAACTGGTATATCGGAACCCCGAACATCGAGATAGCCTCTTTCCTGTGTATCATTGTCAATACCATGGTGCCCCATTGCCGTTCCATTTTGTTGATATGTGCAAGTCGCTTTCTCTTTACGGCTCGTATTTGTGACTGGGGATAGACAAATATATACAGAAAGAACAGCACAGCCAGAAATGTAAATATGTCCATTATGCTAATTTCATTGAGCGATATCAAACAACTTCCCCCATAATCACGTATTATTTTCCGTGTTATCATATTGATATTATCTTATTGATAACTTTCCAATGGTTTTGCCATTAGATCCTTACTACTGAAATTATGCATTTTGCTTTAAGATCTTAACCTATGGAAACCGATTATTTTATCATGTATCCATATTATGTACACCGCCATGAGCGAATATAAGATCAAGATCCATGATATGCCGGAAGAAGAACGTCCACGCGAGAGGCTGATAAAATATGGTGCAGAGAACCTCTCAACTTCCGAACTTCTGGCAATTATCCTGCGGACAGGGTCAAGTAAAGAAAACGTCGTGAACATGTCCACCCGCATCCTGTCAGAATACAATATAAAACAGTTAAGCCAGGCGAATGTAGCAAAACTCACAGAGATACATGGGATCGGACCTGCAAAAGCAACCCAGATCGCTGCGATGTTCGAACTTGCAAGAAAACTCGAAACATTTGCCGATGATCCAAAACGAAAGATCAGGTCGCCTGCCGATGTTCATTCTCTCCTGTATCCGAAGATGCGGGAACTGAAAAAGGAAAAACTAACCGCGCTCTTTCTTGATACCAAGAATCAGATCCTGCGCGAAGAGGTAGTCTCTGTGGGTACATTGAATGCTAACATCGTGCATCCGCGCGAAATATTCAAGTCCGCGCTTCTTGAGTCGTCCGCATCTGTCATACTGGCACATAATCACCCGTCCGGCGACCCGACACCAAGTAAAGAAGACATCGCAGTTACAGAAAAACTAATTGAAGGCGGCAAACTTCTTGGAATAGATGTGCTTGACCATGTAATCATAGGGGACGGACGGTATGTTAGCCTGAAAGATGAGGGTCTGGTCAGGTGAAAGCATCAAATATCGCGATTTTTGAGACTTTTTAGTATCTTCTGGAATAGTTCGGAAAACCGCAGAGAGCGCAGAGGCACGCAGAGAAAAATAAGGACCCTCTGCGCTCTCAGCGTCCTCTGCGGTGAATCTTTTTAGCCACGATCCATTTATCCGGAATATATTAAAAAGTCACCGATATTCCGCTTTTCAACAAAACATTTAAACGGTTGTATACAGAATAGGAACTGATGAGAGAAGTAACCCTTAATGACCCTTATACGATACCGTATAAAGGAATATACGCAGTATGCGATTCCAATAACGAATACGCAGAGATCATAGAACACACGAACTGTTACAGCGGCGCTGCATGGTCAAGATACCATTATTCCCATGCACCTCTTGTCCTGCAGGCCAGGGCGGTCGGGGATATGCTCAGGTATCTTGTAAAAGTCGGAACATCCGAACTTAAACTTGAAGCCTCCACTGCCGCCGCAGGTATCGAATCTGTGCTTGTGGATGAAAATGAGGTCAAGATCACCTACGCAGGACTTGGTGGCGGTGGAGTAGGCGCAACCAAATGCAGGGCAACAGCCGATGGCGTGATGCGAGCCGACATGACCGAATCAGGTGGCGGACGTGCAGCAAAAGGAACAATAGTAGTTCC
>JAUVET010000102.1 GCA_030594665.1 Methanosarcinaceae archaeon | reverse complement strand
TGCTGAACTCCTATGAATTTCATTGGCATAATCTCTTCAATTTCACTTTCAAGACATACCTGTATAGCTTCCTTTATTCGCCCCATAGCCTGTTCAACAGTCTTCCCCTGGGTATGACATCCACTAATATCCGGCACTTTTACCACATATATGCCATCCTCATCTTGTTCTATGAGAACTGTGAAATTTAACAGCTTGTGTTCCATTTAAATCATAAAATATCTTGGTTTTATATCTATTTGAGACTGTCTTACAATAAGATTGCAGATCGTGTTGAACCACCAATCTACATCTCAATTACATCAACGGAAAGATCGGCATCTATAATATAATCAAAATTAATGTTTTCCGTCCATTTCTGTTCCTGGAATATTGACTGGAAACATACACCAATTATTAATTTCCGCTCGGCTCCTTCAAATATATGCTCAACCATTTCGTGCATGGCTTTTGGATCAATGCCGATTTTAGGCATTGCAAGCCCACCAAGTATAACTACGGTATCTGCATGTGCATCGGTGATCTCGCCAAATTGCATACCATCGCTTGTGGAAATTACGGATTTAGCAGAATCAAATTCTAAATTCGAAATAAACGCCATTTTCTTGTCAGTTCCGCGAAGCACGTATCCCATAAGTTCTGCAAATGGACTGCAAAAACCAGGACTACCGATGAATGTTATCTTATTCGATTCACCAACAAGCTTCCGAAATCCAGTGAGCTGACCGCCAATTCCTTTGGAACTACTTAAAACTTTCATAAAATCATCCTCTGAAAAAATGAGTATGCAGCCGATTGGCTGCATGCTGTAAATAATGTTTTACATTTTATATCTATACGTTCTTGATGCCAAATGACTCAAGCAGAATTCCCGGGTTTATTCGACCGCTTGTGAATGTCTTCTTGCTGGTTCTGTCATTGATAGTGATCTTTGCCGGTGCGAACATACCTGCATCGACTTTGAAGAAGTCGAAATCCGCTTCCTTGAATGTTGTGTAGAATGGCTTGCCGTAATCCTTTGATGTTGTGGATGGTGCATTTTTAACGTGCTCTTCGAGTTTTTCCACATCATCGTATGCTACGGTGTAATAAGTCTCGCCACAGTAGATAATACAATCATTGGTTGAACCCATGCATTTTGTATCATCACCAACAATAGGTGCGATCGGTACAACTCCGAATCCGCTCTGGATCGTGTTGATGTCAAAACCGATGGACTCAAGTTTGTGTATTCCAGTTTCTACGATACGTGCAGATATCTGCACTGAACCTGCAATGGATGCGGTAGGTGCAACAGCGATATAAACTTGATCAGTCTCGACATTGCTGTGTTTTGCGATATATTCCACAACCTCTTCATCAGGGAGTGCGCCTGATTCCATGACAAGCACTGCACATTCGGAATCGTCCTTGTAGCCGATCTTCTCATAGAGTTCCTTTGGTTTAAGACCAAGTGCCCTTGCCGGACCTGAACCCATACCAAAGTATTTACCGACAGCGATTCTCCAGCCTGCATACTGTGAACCCATGCATGCGATGGTTGGATTGTCTGTGGATACCTGAATTGCCGGTACCGGAAGACCATCAAGGTCAAACGTTGTGTAACTGATCTCTGCAAGGTCTGCAAGGCAGAGGCGTGAGAGGTACATTCCTGCATCATAGCCACCGTCAACATTGACACCACAGTCAATAATAGTAGCACCGTTTGCGAGTTCCTTTGATTCGATCTTTAGCTCTTCTTCCCAGTCGAGCATTTCATCAATTATGCTTAATCCCTTTTCATTAACACTTATCATGTAATCACCTTTAACTGATTGTTTGTGATTGGAGAGATTAAGATATATAATTGCCGATATTTTTCGATTAGGAACTTTGGTTTGGTGAATTTTTTGCAACTGTTTCTTTTATTTTTTTGAGTGAATATTTTTCAGGAAAGATGAAATATTTATATTTACTTTTGACACCGAGGTAATCCGCCGCAGGCGGAGCGTTCCTCTATCCACACATATATGTTTGCTAACGCTCAATATCAAGATTAGAGTCAATTAGGTCTTTAGCCGTAAAGTACTCTACCTTCCTTTAGTACAGTATCTATTAACGGTGATCTCATTTTTTTCAGTCTGGTAATTTTTTGCTGAATGCCACTGCATTGCCGTTAAATTGCCGTTAAATTGCCGTTAAATTAACGATGATTTTCTGACAATATATATGCTCGTGCACGTCGAGATGAATCTGTAACCTTGAGCCATCCATCTTCAACTCATTCATTAGCAATCTTTTTTTATGTTTGGAATCCGCCGCCTGCGGCGGGATTGCTGCACGGGGTCTTGCAATTTAAGTTGTGCATCGACTAAACAAATATTAATTTTTTATTAGATCTACCGTTTTCAGGAGTCAACGTGCTTGTTTTTTAATGTTTTATAAACTCGGGTCATTTACACCTATTCATCTGCGAAATATCGTCTGATCAGTAACACTGTGCTTGATACGACCAATGTCGTGAGAAATATAGCGATGATCATTGCCTCTGATGTGAAGTCCTGCCACGAGTGTACGGATGCCCACATTCCACTTCTTGTCACAAATGTTGCAAATATGACAAGTATGAATGAGACCACTGCAAGCATTGGTGCAAGGAATTTGTATTCCCCGTGACTTGCACGTGTTTGGGCATGTAAGTATGCCGTTGCTGCAACCCATGGGATGAATGATGAAGTTTCAACCGGATCCCAGGTCCAGTACCATGCTCCCCATCCAAGTACTTCATATGCCCAGTATCCACCAAGACCGATGCCGAGGGTCAGGAATAACCATGAGATCCTCATCCAGTCGGCTGCTATTTTAGTCCATCTGTCATCATTCAGTACCAGGTTTCCAATCGCTGCTGCAAATGGGATAGTAAAAGCTGCATAACCAAGGAACAGGACTGGCGGATGAATAGCCATCCACGGATTTCTTAGCAATGGATTCATGCCCTGTCCGTATGGTATCTCATATGGCACTACAAAAGCGTCCCAGTTTGTCAATTCAAGCATTCCGCCCGGGATTGGATAGTACATTGCGAACGGATTCTTGAGTACCAAAAGCAACAGGAACACAGATGCGATAAGTAATGAGATGGAACGGGTCATTCCCATCAATTTTGTATTAGCAAGATACCTGGTGTGTCCTGTATACTGCATAAAGAGCAGCATCAGCAGAATGAACCATGTCCACAGAAGGAACGAACCTTCCTGACCTGCCCATAGGGCAGATATTTTGTAGATCAATGCAAGGTCAGCACTTGAGTGCTGGTAAACGTAATTGTATGCTGCATTGACATTTAACAAATAATATATCATCAATATTATTGCAAATGTGTTTGCTCCTGCACAAGCAATTTCAAGTTTTTGGGATATTTGTTTTGAAGTTTCAGCCCTGTTAAAGTAATAAATTATAGAATATACTGTGGCTCCAAATCCAAAAATAAAGGATAACCAGATCGATATCATTCCTGCATTTACACTCATATCATCACCTTTTCCTTAGTCCTCACCACGTTTACCCTTCTGCTTCATCAGTTCACGCTCAAGTTTTTCTTCATATTTCTTCTCGATATCCGACAGCGGCACTTCTGGTCTTTGTTTTTTAACCATTTTATTGGATGGTCTTATTTTAGATGGTCTTATTTTGTTTTTCTTTGGAATATCAGATTCCATTGTAATGTTCCTGCCGGCTTTTATGTATTCAGTAGCACCAAGAATTATAATGCCTATTGCCATCATGTACATTCCGCTCCATAATACTGTCATGAAAGGCACAGTCCTGACATACAGGTTAACACGGCCGTTAGCTTCATCGACAGCCTTTGGAGCGATGAAAAGTTCTTCGTACAGTCCCCTCTTGATATAGGTAGTTGTGTATGTCTGGCCCCATTTGAAGTCAGATATATACTTGATCTGACCACTGTCAAATAATTTGTTTTTCTTATAGACATCAAAGTTGATGTTTGTCACATATGATGAACCCGGATAGTTTTGAAACATTGAGCCTTCATAACCGGATGTTATACTGGTGACCTTGATACTGTAATGCTGGTTAGCAAATGTACCTAATGTATCGATCGAAAGTATGCTTGACTCTTCGGCTTTCGTGTTCGTGCTAATTACAACACCGATAAGGATGAACAGTATGCCCAAATGTATGATATGTGCACTTATGCCGCGCATCGTTTTGAAGGTGGACTTCTTGTCGATCGAGCGCCACATCTTATACAGTGTTGCAGCAAGTGCAACTGACACAAGTGGAACTGTTATATCGATCGGGGTGTTGTTAAAAGGTGATACGAGCGCGAAAACAATTGACGCGGCAACGGATGCACCGGCAATCATTGATGATCTTTTAACATCGAAGTAGCCTATCAACAAACATATTGTAAGAAGCAACACAAGCGCCGCGGTCGGAAGTGCTGACCGGTTATTGAAGTACTGGGCATCCAGGCTCATTTCCACACCTGTTGTGAGCTTTGCAACAAGAGGTGTCAACATTCCTATTGTGAGCAACACCGTCAGTAATACAAATACAAGCACGGTAGCCAGCATTGTATTTTTTGGTGTAACTATTTTTTCAATATCAGTCATAATATATTCCTGTAATATTCATTTTAAAAATGAGATTTATTTGTATCAATTATACGCTCACCGTATAGATATCATACTAATATAAAGGTTTTGTCGGAGTGCGCCAACCATCATTTTGACTCGATATATTAAATACGGATGCTGCATATGTTCAACAAAAATGTTTTGAGTTGATAAGACGATCGAACTTATAATTATTGCAATCTGGTTAATGCTTCCGGCATACATCCCGAACCCACTCGCAGCCGTATTCGGTGGAGGTAAACCCATCGATGGCGGGCGGACGATGGCGGACGGGCGCAGGATATTGGGTGATGGGAAAACGTATCGCGGACTGCTTGCAGGTATTGTCTGCGGCATGTTAGTCGGGCTTTTGCAGATGAAACTGATATCGAGTGGGTTTACTGTTTTCGGTATGACCCTGCCGGCATTTGGCATGAGCACCACAGGCTCGGTTATTGTGATACTCGCACTTTCATGCGGTTCACTTTTCGGCGATATGTTCATGAGTTTCTTTAAACGCAGGCTCGGTCTGAAACGCGGCGCTCCGCTGCCGGTCATTGACCAGTTGGACTTTGTTTTAGGTGCGTGGTTGTTTACATACCTGATATCACCGGAATGGTTTATTGCCACGTTTTCATTCCGGATCGTAGTGACGGTGTTGGTAGTGACTCCAATTTTGCATCTGGTAACAAATATTATAGGATATTTCATTGGTGTCAAAAAGGAACCATGGTAAGTAGAGTACGTATAAGTGTAAGTTTAAATGTAAATGTAAATAGTGGCACAATACCAAAATCGTGATTTAAATAATTATATTAGACGCAGATTTACGCTGATTAACGCAGATGCAACCTTAAATCTGCGTAAATCTGCGTTAATCAGCGTCTTAAAAATCACTGGAAAATGGAACAGTGTCATAAATAGTTATGATTTGATGGTGGAATATAACAATGTCAGGAGATAAACATAAGGATCAAGATCAATCTAACAAAAAGGATGAACTTATCGCAGCACTAAAGAATTGCGGCGCTGTTAAATTCGGGGATTTTACACTTTCATCAGGAAAGAAAAGTAAGTATTACATAGATATCAAAAAAGCAAGCACAGATCCCGCCACACTTCGCATAATCGCAGAACAGGCTGCCGGAAAGATACGTGACCTTGACCTTGACCTCGACATTGTGGGCGGTGTTGCACTTGGTGGCGTTCCGATTGCGACAGCTGTTTCGCTTGAGACCGGACTTCCGCTTTTGCTTGTACGGAAAGATGTTAAGGATTATGGCACAGGCGGGCGATTTGTTGGTGACCTGACAGACGGTGCGCGTGTGGTATTGATGGAAGATGTAACAACAAGCGGCGGCTCG
>JAUVET010000274.1 GCA_030594665.1 Methanosarcinaceae archaeon | reverse complement strand
CTGTGTGCGGGGACTGTACGGCGCTGGCTATTGAGAAGGGGATTGGTTTGTCTTTTGGGTGCAAGGGGTCGCGCAAGCACAGTGAATATAAGGATGATGAAGTGCCGCTTGGGATTGGGGTTGAGTTTGTCGAAATGGTTGAAGAGGGATTGGGAGAAATCCCCGGGACGCGGGATTAATCACTACCGTGAAAATAAAGGTATTTGTTGAGCTCATACACAACTCTTTTCTGAGCAATCCTTTCAGTTCTTCAAATCCATTTTTTCCCTGCAGTCTCCATGACGCCAGTAAAGACGTAATATACTGATAATTCTCTGCCTCATCTTGTTCATCCCGTCTAATACTTACCCACTCAATGTTGGAGAGATCCATTTTTACTTCTTTTATCTGGCATTACCGCCATTGATATATATAGCAGTAATACTTTCTTAGTGTAAATACAACTCATAATAATATTTTGAACTCATGCAACCATATACTTATAGACACAAAACAGCAACAAAGGAAAAATGAGGATTACAAATGATAGGCGGATTCAATGACGAACAGATACGCCGTTACTCTCGGCATATAATACTGCAAGAGGTTGGCGGAAAAGGGCAGGAAAAATTATTGTCCTCCAAAGTGCTTTGTATAGGTGCAGGCGGACTTGGTTCACCAATTATCCAATACCTTGCAGCAGCAGGTATTGGTACGATCGGTATTGTGGACGATGATGTGGTAGACCTTAGCAACCTCCAAAGACAGGTAATACACGGCGGCAATGTCGATATGCCAAAAGTGGAATCCGCAGCACAGTTCGTAAACAAACTGAACCCTGATGTGGATGTCAAAAAATATAACCATCGCATAACCCCGGAAAACATACTCGATATTATCAAGGACTATGATATCGTGGTTGACTGTTCCGATAATTTCGCAACAAGGTATCTTGTCAACGATGCCTGCGTACTTACAGGAACCCCCCTCTCGCACGGCAGCATATTCAGGTTCGAAGGACAGGTCACAACTATCCTCCCAAATGAGGGACCATGTTACCGATGCCTGTTCGAACACGCACCTCCTGCCGGAATGGTTCCAAGTTGTCAGGAAACAGGTGTGATAGGCGTACTTCCCGGCATCATTGGAGTAATTCAAGCAACGGAAGTTGTCAAGTACCTGCTGGATTTGGGTGAATTGCTAACCGGGCGCATGATATACTACGATGCCACACAGATGACCTTTGACGAGATCAAAATAAGGAAAAATCCTACTTGTCCGGTTTGCGGCGAGAATCCTAAAATTTCAACGATAGAAGCTGAGAATTATCAGGAAACCTGCACATTGTAAGATGTACAGGCACCCCTAAAAACGTCCAACCCAAAGGTTTATCAATAATTGTGCAATATGGATGTTGCACGAAACGATAAGGGCTCGTGGTCTAGCCGGTTATGACGTCGCCTTGACATGGCGGAGGTCCTGAGTTCGAATCTCAGCGGGCCCATTTGTGAGGTATCATGCGAAGCAGGATGCCTCGGACCGCGCTCCAGAAGCGTAATCTGGGCTGCGAATCTATGCGACCCCATACGACACATTTAAATCAAAAAGCAACAATCTACGTGCGAATTAACATAATAATATCAATAAGCCCAGGTAGCTCAGTTTGGGAGAGCGCTGCCCTGAAGAGGCAGTTGTCCCCGGTTCAAGTCCGGGTCTGGGCACATAAACATAAATTTTCAATAGCACATCAGTAGTGTAGTGGTTATCACCGGGCGTTGCCAACGCTCGAACCCGGGTTCGAATCCCGGCTGATGTATTCTTCTTTTTTAATTGCATAACTTGAACGGGGTATGCACATAATCAAAAATAATAGATCATGGATTGGTGGACGCTCCTTATTCGCAGCAGCATGTGTAGTAGTCATTGTTGCCGGACTGCATGCCGCTGAATCCATTTTGGTACCGTTTCTCTTATCTGTATTTCTAGCAGTCATATGGTCATCACCACTGTTCTGGTTGCAGAAAAAAGGTGTGCCAATGCCGATCGCAATGTTATTCGTGATAGTCACAGTCATTGCAACTGGCCTGATCCTTATTGCATTTGTAGGTTCGACATTAGAAGACCTTTTAACTGCAATACCCTCATATCAGGCCAACCTTGAGCAAGAGATAGCAGTCATGATCGTGTGGTTAGAAGGCATTGGCATTGATATACCGGATAATGCACTGTACGGGATCGTAGATCAGGAAAAGGTAATGCAACTGGTCACCGGTATCCTCACAGGACTTGGCGGACTGCTCACAAGTGCATTACTGGTCTTACTTATGGTCTTCTTCATGTTACTTGAAGCATCAAGTATTCCTACAAAGTTACGTGTAGCACTTGGTGATGCAGACACTACAATTATGCAGTTAAGCAAAATTATCGATTCGATCAAACGCTATCTTGCAATCAAAACAATGACAAGCCTTGCAACCGGAATCTGTGTTGCGATCTGGCTTGCAATTATCGGTGTTGACTATCCATTACTGTGGGGCTTGCTGGCATTCCTGCTAAACTACATACCAAACATCGGATCGTTCATTGCTGCAATTCCCGCACTGCTTTTGGCGTTCATCCAACTTGGAATTGGGGCTACCGTGTTTGCAGGATTAGGTTACCTGTTGATCAATGGTGCGATTGGAAATGTTATCGAGCCGCGCGTGATGGGGAGGGGGGTAGGATTGTCAACTCTGGTCGTATTCCTTTCACTGGTATTTTGGGGCTGGGTACTTGGGTCAGTGGGAATGCTATTGTCGGTACCTCTTACCATGTGCATAAAAATTGCACTGGAAAGTCATGAAGATACGCGATGGATCGCAATTCTGATGGGTTCTGAAGCATCGGCTGAATCTGTGTGATATGCA
>JAUVET010000098.1 GCA_030594665.1 Methanosarcinaceae archaeon | reverse complement strand
GTTGACTGATATCATGCAAATTTCAATGAAATATAATACAAAACCGCAGAGAACACTGATTTTCTAGAGACTTTTTAATTTATTCTGGATAAATGGATCGTGGTACAAAAAAATATTCACCGCAGAGGACACTCACCTCCTACGGAGTTGAGTGCCTGCTACGCCTGTGGGGCGTGCAGGGCGCAGAGAGTCCTTATTTTTCTCTGCGTACTCTGCGCCCTCTGCGGTGAATTTTTACCATACATTATAAATATAGAAAAAATTATGCGACGTAGATACAATGGTTGAGATCAAATACAAAGGCGCATGTATTAAGCTGGCAGATGAGGTTTATGATCCGGCAGAGGATTCGTATTTGCTGGCTGATGCTGCCGTAAATCATGCACAGACCAGCATGCGTGTTCTGGAGATTGGCACAGGAACCGGTTTTGTATCTTCTGTTTTGCTTGCGAATGCCAATGTGGAACTCACAGCCACAGATATCAATCCGCATGCTGCAAAGTGTGCAAAGTCGAACGGCATTGAGGAGGTGATACGGACTGACATGTTCGTTGGATTGAAAACAAAGTCTTGTTTTGATATGATCATTTTCAATCCGCCGTATTTGCCGACATCCGATGATGAAAAGGTCCCGGGATGGTTGAATTGCGCTTTTGACGGCGGCAGGGATGGGCGCGTTGCACTTGAGCGTTTTTTGGATGAGGTTTGTAAGTATCTTGCACCTGATGGGGTTATATTGCTGCTTGTTTCTTCACTTACCGGTATCGAGGATGTGAGTTCAAAAATAGGTGCGATGGGTTTCGATGTTGATATTGTTGGCAGGGAGAAGTGTTCATTTGAGGAGCTTGTTGTTTTGATGGGAAAACGGCGCAGTTGATATGTATGATGTGATGTGTTTTTTCTACTCATTGAATCAAACATATTTTGTGATGAAAACGTGGCCAGAGGATTGGAATGAAAAATCCAAATACCCGGACCCCATGTAGCAACCCTGCCGCAAACGGCACGTTCTACTGCTACTACTCACCCGCATTCACAAAATACGCAGTTCCTACGTCTTTAGTAATCCGCGCAAACATAGATGCTCTGACGGCACTGTTCCAAAATCCAGTTATCCCAGTAATATGGGAAAAAAAATCACCGCAGAGCACGCTGGGTACGCAGAGAATCTTATATTGACAACTCTGCGCTCTCAGCGTCCTCTGCGGTTGATTTCTTTAATAATAGGTGGCAACTAAATGCTAATTTAAATGAATGTTAATTAGAGGCGAGTTGGAAAAAATAACTGGAAAATGGGATAGTGCCGCTCTGACAACAATTGAAACTTCGATATGTATGCAAGGCAATGGATTGGCAGCGGTGGAACGTGCCGCGCTGCGCGCGTGTGGTGGCACTGTTTTTAATATATGCTTAATCCTTTTACACTCTTGAGTTTTAATATAGAGTCCACAAGGTCACCCGGTATCTTTGAATCTGTTATTAATGTAAGCCTTGCTTCATTCGTAAAATAAGGATCATCCGAAACTGCTTGTCGAATGCTTATATTATGGTCAGATACAACTTTGGAAACCTCTGCTAAAATACCGGTATTTGCCGCATCATCCGGTGTGATTATGATCACTCCAAGTCCAAGCAGTGGTGCTACATCACGCAGGAATGGTATTGAGCGAACATTTTGAAATATGTTCTTTAGCAATTCGTCTGATAGTATGGCATCTGTTGTTGAATCAACAACACGCCTATCCACACCGGCTTCTTTTGCAAGTTGTGTATGGGCGATCTCAATTTTACCTGACACTACCTTTCCATCATCATTTACCTGAAAACCACGCTCAAAAAGGATCATTAAAACCTTTTCCTGTGCAGGGTGTTTTTCAAATTTTTTGAGTACTGTGCTCCACATAACTATAAGGATGCATCTCAAGTTATAAAGGCATTTTTCAAAAAAATAAAAACTCGAAAAATCTCCCTCCGGTCGATTTAACTCAAACTATATAATTTTATAAATTATATACTATAAAAAGTAATGGTGGAAAAATTCCACCAATGCAGTTATTGATCAAACACTCCCCATATCCCAAACATCATGTGCCAGTATGTGACAGTTTACTCCACAGTCTGCATATGCCGGACCGTGTGGTGTTGCATGACATGATGAACAGGTCGGGATCTCGCCATGCCGGGTATGGCACTGTGCACAAGGTAATTCGGAGTGCTTGGTCGCACTTTCTTCCATCTTATATGTTGCTTCACTGTGACATCCCTCACACACACTTGTTGATGTTGACACTGGACATATTATATTCGTTGGGTGGTGAGCTGAATAATGACAGCTTCCACAATCATCTGCAGTCATTGTGTCGTCATGTGGTTTATGGCAGTTTGTACATTCAGGTATTGCACCATGTTTGCTATGACACATTGAACAATCAAGATCATTGTGCTTTGTTGGATATACCTCAAATATGTTTTGTATATCTGCATGGCATGCTCCGCACACATCGTTTTCAACATCAGTTGCATTAAATGCGATCTCATTTGGTGCATGGGCATCTGTGTGGCATTCGGTACATTCAGTGAATTCACCACCATGGAACAAACCGTGGCAGTCTGAACACTGTGGTATATATCCATGTTGTTTATGGCAGAAGTCACATCCTTTATTAGAGTGCTTTCCACCAATCTCTTCAAGATTGGTCACTGGTCCTAAGTGACATTCAGCACATACATATTCAAACATACCTCTTTCGTGTCCTGAATGACATGTTGTGCAATTATCCACTTTTACATGTGGCTTAATAACACGTCTAGTCACCAATGTTTGATAATCTTCATGACATTTCAAACATCGTTCTTTATTCTCAAGAATTATCTTGCCCCCTGATTCCGGTGGCGAGGCAGTACCGGTTATATAAGAAAGCAGCATAGTCCTGACATCAGCTTTGAACTCAAGTTCACCTCCCGTATCCGGTCCTTTATGACAATCAATGCATGATACATCATGTGTATTATGTGCGTAGTCCAATGAATCACCAGGTTCATTGTATAGAACATATTTTGATTCATGACAACGTTCACAATATTCAGTTTTCCCTATATACTGCATACCGATCTGCCATGATGCTAATAATGTTAGCAGGAATATGCATATAAAGATAATAATTATCAATCTTTTTACTGCCATTTTTTTCCCCTGTCAGTATCTCCGAACAACATGCCAATATGAGATAGGCCATCTAATCATATATTCTTTGATCGTGTTACGCACTCTTCGTACATATCTAACATAAACACTTTGAAACTTACCTCATCTTTGTATAATACAACCCATAGCAGTTGCGCACTTGTTCTTGTATATAATTTATGGCTTCTTGCACTTATAAGCAATATGTTTTATTAATCTCTATGCAAATTCATTTTCTCGTTGCGAACTGCTATCTTTCCATCCAGGCAAGCTCTCACTGTCAAACGTATATTCGAGGACAGCGGCAACTGGGAACTGGGAACAATTTTGTCTTGATCATAAAAATGATTTGGCTCTTCGCAATGTTGAGATTGAAGAAGTCAACAAGATGTTATCTTGGGCACAATTCCAAAATCTAGTGATTTAAACAATTTTATTAGACGCAGATTTACGCTGATTAACGCAGATGCAACCTAAAATCTGCGTAAATCAGCGTAAATCAGCGTCTAAAAAATCACTGGAAAATGGAACATTGCCGGTATCTTGTAAAAATTCGAGCCGTGATTTTTTTATCGTCTCGAACTTATACTTGCATTGCTTCTTCAACTGTCATCCCACCGTGTACGATATTCGACATTTTGGATACAAGTGCAGCAGGGTCGTCAGACTGGAATACGTTCCTGCCGATCGAAGCACCCTTGCCACCTGCGACAAGTGAATCATATACCATCTCAAGAAGTTCCTGCTCGGTATTCATTTGTGGTCCGCCGGCAATCACAATGGGCGCAGGACAGCCTTTTACCACTTCTTTGAATGTGTCGATATCGCCTGTGTAATTAGTTTTGACGATATCTGCACCAAGTTCCGCCCCGATACGTGCGGCATGCTTGACATATTCAACATCGTGTTCGGAGTCTATTTTATCACCTCTCGGATACATCATTGCAAGGAGTGGCATTCCCCATTCATCGCACCGCTGTGCAACGAATCCAAGGTCTTGTAGCATGTCAGATTCGTCTTCTGCACCTACATTGATGTGTACGGATACTGCATCGGCACCAACCCGTATGGCTTCTTCAACAGTTGTTACGAGTACTTTGTGATCTGGGTCCGGTCCGAGGGCTGTTGATGCTGATAAGTGGATGATAAGCCCGACATCATGCCCGTAGCCGCGATGTCCGTATTTCGGCAGTCCCATGTGTCCGAGTACTGCGTTTGCGCCGCCTTGTGCAACTTTATTAACGGTTTCGGGTAGGTTAGTAAGTCCTTTGATGGGTCCGGCTCCAACGCCGTGGTCCATCGGGACTATGATAGTGTTGCCTGTACTGCGGTCGAATATCCGCTCCATCCTGACAGATTTGCCAATTTCGCTCATGATGTATTTATAGAGTTTTATGTTAGATAGTTTTTGCGCAGGAACATTTGGAATGCGTGCAAAATCCCTTAAAAAACTTATCCCTTATCGATCAAAACGTACTTTTTCCATATCGTATTCTATGGATCACAACAATCGACAAGTATATCGATGAGTAATACAAATATATAAATTCGTAACATGTGGTATGTGTAAACAATTATACGCGGGTTAGGGAGTCAGAATGATGAGGGCGGATATAATTCCGCTTTCTCCATGGGGTTCTGATTTTCATTTGACAGATATCGCGATCTTGTACTTTGCAATGTTTGCGTTTTTTGTGAGTATTCAAATGTAGTGTTCATCCTCAATCTTCTGCTGGAACAATCATTTTGTTTGTATTTTTTGATAACACAACAATAGGCAAGTTTATCAACTAGTAACACGATTAGGTAATTTAGTAACACACAATGGAGGTGATAAAATCGATTTAAGGCCTGTACAAAAAGACATCATTTCAACAGTGGTTTGTACTCATAGAATGAGCGGATTGGCTTTGAAAAGCAGTGAAATTGCCAAATCCGTAAAAAGATCAGAAGGAACAATTCGCAACCAAATGCAAAACCTCAGGGTTTTGGGATTGGTTGAAAGCCGCACAGGACCATGTGGTGGCTATGTTCCAACCTGTCTGGCATATGAAGTCCTCAACTTCGAAAAATCGAAGATGGATATTCCCGTGTATAAAAATGAAGAATATACAGGGGCATTGTTGAATCAACTAATAATAACATCTTCAAACATGGGCAAATTGCAAATATTCGGGGATACGTATGATTTTGAGGTTGGTGACGAGATAAAAGTCGGCTCTAAAAACATGATCTTTTCCGGAACAATGGTGGGTCGTGACAGTTCGAATAATACACTGTTAACATCAATTGATGTTGCGTACATGGCACCTACAAAATAAATTACCACAATTGTGAATGATGAATTATATCGGACACAAAAAAAGATAAGATGGCAGGTTTATCAGTCCTGCCCATCTTCCTCCAGGTTTCTTAATACGTGTACTCCACTGTATACGACACTGTTTTTGTTCCATCAGCAGGTACCGAGATCCTATATTCTATAGTGCGTGAATCTTTTTTAGTGTAGCTATCAGATGTTGTGATGATATCCCAGTCACCATAAAGGTGTTCCACAACAACAATATCAACCGACTCTGACTTGTGGTTCTTGATCGTGATCCCATTGCTTACCCTGTAGACATCTTCACTTATCTTATTATAATCGGTCTGCTTTCGCTCACCTGTAATATCAAATGCATGCCCGACAAACACGCGCACATCCTCATCCTTTGCGGTGTGGTCTATTCTATCCTCTCCAAGGAACTGGAGTTGCCCGGAAGTGTCTGCTTTATATACTCGCACTACACCTTTTGGAAGTGGCATACCAAGTCCCATGTCCTCGGAATTAATCATCTCCAGTACCACACGAACCTTCTTATCCTGCGCACCATCAAATATAAATTCCTTGTTAACGGGCACATCATCAGCGCTGAGTAGTGATATCTGTTTGATCTCATT
>JAUVET010000074.1 GCA_030594665.1 Methanosarcinaceae archaeon | reverse complement strand
AATGGATAAACTTAATAAAGGTCTTGCTGTTTTAAATATGATGGATATTCATGATGTCAATGGTCGCTTTGTAAAGTTCAATGTGCGGCTTTTGTGACATTTAGGTTGATGGTAAATATCTAAATCTCCGAAAGTCATGTAGTAAATATATGGTGAATATATGGTTACATATAGTGGGAAGACCAAGACAAAATATGAAAAAATCGGAATCCCTACAGAGATGGTAGATGAAATCAAAAAAGTAATAGAAAACGATAAAAGATTAGGTTTTGTTTCTGTTCAAGAATTTGTAAAGGAATCTGTACGAAAAAATATATTACAGTATTCGGATTATTCTACCATGTAATTTATGAAATTCTAGAAAATTGAAATGGAATGCAGTTGTACATGATAAATATTAGAACTGTGTGCAGATAAAAATAACGAAAGAAGGTTAAAAATGTCAATTTTAAAAAGTCTTGATCTTCCATCAGATGATTTTAATGAAAAGGGTGTTTATAGACATAAATCGAACTTTGGTTATATTGATTTTGTACAACTATCTGAAACTCCAAATCTTGACAATGAAATATATTATATTCATCGCGATATTTGGAACAAAAATGAATCAGAAGTTTTTGTACTAATCTTAGATGATAGTAAAATTGTTTTATGTGATTCAAAAACAAAACCGACTGAATTCTCTACTCTCGATAATGTAAAAATAAACTCATTTGAATACGGAGAGAATTCACCAGAAGCCATTGAATATATGGATCTTCTGAAGAAGGAAAACATCGATAATGGTTATTTTTGGGAAGAGATTAGCAAGAAACTTCGTGAAAGAGAGAAAAAATTAAAAAGAACTCCTATAGATAAGGATTTGCTATCAAATTTGGTTGATATCAGAAAAAATATTATCAAAATATTAAGCATTAATCCATGTTGTAATCCTTCAGATGTCGCACAAAAATTAATCGATAGATGTCTTTATATCCGATTCATTGAAGACCGTATGGGATACACCAAGTTACTTGATATCTTTGAGAAACCTGATAAAACAGGATTTTCAGATTTAATTCATCTTTTTGATTGCTATAACAAAATCTTGAACGGAGATATTTTTGATTATAATCAAATCGACACTAAAAGTGAAGAAGCAATAGATTTACTTAAACGTGTTTTTGGGGAATTCTACACATATTCAGATGGACAAACAACTTTAGTTCCCTACAAGTTTGATAAAATACCAATAATTTTAATCAGCAATATATATCAAGAGTTTCTGTCAGGTGAAAAAAAAAATAGTGAAGGAATCGTATTCACACCCGAGAACATAGCTGATTTTATGGTTGATTCCGTATTTCAAGAGCAGAACATTCTAAAAAAAGCACAACATGGCACATTAAAAATTTTAGATAGTGCATGCGGGTCTGGCATTTTTTTAGTGAAATCTTTTAAGAGAATACATTCTGAACGTGAAAAATATTTAAACAGAACACTAAGTTTAACAGAAAAACGTCAGTTATTACAAAAGTGTATATATGGCATTGATTTAGATGGAAATGCACTACGTGTTGCAGCTTTCAGCCTATATATTGAAATTTTTGAGTCTGTTGACACCGATTTGATTCAGCAGGAAGTGTTTGATAAGCACAAATGTGGGACAAAACATTTCATGTTTCCTGGGCTCTATGGCACAAATTTAATTAAAGCAAATTCACTACTCGAAGAGAATATATTTGATTTTAAATTCGACCTAATAATGGGAAATCCGCCATGGGGATATAAATTTGATGACGAAGAAAAAAAACAACTGACAAAAAAGAGGAATTTTGTTTCAGATTACCAAAGTTCTCAACACTTCCTTTTTCAAACAAAAGAGTGGATGAAAGAAGATACTTTAGCATCCATAATTGTTAATCTCACGAATTTTACAAACAAATATGCAACAAAATTCAGAAATGCATTTCTTAATGAGTACACATTGACTAAATTCATTAATATCACTAAACTTGATGTGTTTGATGAACCTGCGTGCATACTTTATTTCAAACAAAAAAATAAAGAAGAAAACGACATCGAATTTATAGTACCTGAGAAGAATAAATTTTCAGAGTTGACAAATAAAATAATTGTTAAAGAAAGCGACAAAAGTTGGATTCCTTATGAGAAAATAACTGATGATTCAAGTGGCGATCGTTACTGGCGTATTGGAACTCTTGGATATGCTACATATATGAATCTAATAGATAAAATTGAACACGATAAAGCATCTCTCGGGGAATATGCCACTGTTAAAATGGGATTAACTCCATATTCTACAGACAAACATGGTTCAACAAAAGAAGCAAGAAAAATATTTGAAAGTCAAACATGCAAGGGTGAACATTGGCACCCATATATTGACTCTACTAAACTAGTCAAGCCCTTTTTTATTTCTGAAAAACACCACTATATCAATTATATACCAGAAGAATTAGAAAGAGCACGACCTATTGAATTGTTCCAAGGAAAAAAACTGATAATACAAAGAATTGGTTCAAATGGAGCAGCGGCTTTCACTGAAGATTTTATAATATTCTCTGGAGCATTCTTTATACTTAAAACGAAAGAGGATATACCGCACATATATTATAATCTATTCGAAGCAATAATTAATTCAGCCTTAGGATCATTTTACCTTGATATATTGTACAAGCACAGAGAGAATGGGAATTATTCAAGGTTTAACAAAGATTCTTTGTTAAGCATTCCTATACCAGATATTGAGGATAAATCTCAATTGGTAAAAGATATTGTAGAAAAAGTAGAAGAAATTCGAATTGAAAAATACGAAGAAGAACTTAAAGAACATTTAAATAATTTGATTTTTTCTTTTTATGATCTTGATGATTACGAAAAGTTACAAATAATGGATTATCAAAATATCAAAAAAAGAAAAGGAAATAATCTTGTACATGCTAACGATTTTAAAGAGTATGTTGAATTGTTTCAAAAATCTTTTGCCTTTATGCTTGAAAAAGGATGCGAATTAAATGCAGATTGTTTTGAATCTGATTTCCTAGGAGCGTTGGTCAGGTTCAATATTTCTAATGAAAAATTAAAAACAAACTATAATATATCAACTACTTTAAAGCAATTAAGTCAAATTATTCAAAATGACTACTTACAACAAATAGATAAAGCCGATATTCTTGAAGAGAAGAAACTGAAATTTTATAGTGAGAATAATCTTATAATTTATAAGAGCAATCGGTTGAATGATTGGACACGGGTTGAAGCATTGAATGACGTTAAGCAAGAGATTGCTGAAATTTATAATCAACTAATTTGTTGAGGAAATTGATGATGTCAACTTGTAGCCATAGAATTCCAAAAAACTTTCTATCAAATTTATCTGTGAAAAATGACACCGATATAATTAAAAAATTGATTTTAGACCCACTTTTTGAAGCATACGATTTTGTCAAATCATCATCAGATATCCAAACATCCCATGAAAATGAAATTACTAAAAGAATATATTGGTATATTGAAAATTCTTCATCGATATCTGGTCAAATTGGACAACATTTAATGAAAGTGATATATCGTCCAAAAGAAGTAAACCGTGTAAAACATAAATATGATGAATCTGAACCTGATTTAGTCTTTTTCATAGCCGGCAACTGTAGTTTCGCCTTTGAAGCTAAAAGAATTTATGGAATAGGTTATACTGAATATGTTGGAGATGGGGGGTTAGGATGTTTTATTACAGAGAAATATTCTAAAGATGAACGCAATGCAGGCATGATTGCATATGTTCAAAAAGGTGACTTTTCACTCGTTCAAAAAAAAATCGCAGCGAAAATTGGTGAAAAAAGCGATTGTATTGAATTAAGAGAAGACATTGGAATTGAGTGTGTGATGTCCTCAACACATACTAGATCATCATCTAACACGCACATTATAATATACCATTTATTTTTTGACTTGACTTGAACCAGTAATTTGATAAATTAAGTAAATAACATTCAGGACAATAACACTTTTGAATTATCCAAGGACATACTCTAAAAACTTAATATATTTATATACAATCTCGATTATGAAGTGAGGGCGACAGAACCAACAAACCCCAAGGTACCAAAAAATGAGCAAACTTACCCCTGCGATGCAGCAGTACTACGACGCGAAAAAACAGCACAAGGATGCGCTGATATTCTTCAGGATGGGTGATTTCTATGAATCATTCGGCGAGGATGCAAAGACCATCGCGCACGAACTTGAGATAACACTCACAACACGCGGCAAAAATAAAGACGGCGAAAAGATGCCGCTTGCAGGGATACCTTACCATGCCATTGACAACTACTTGCCGCGCCTTATCAAGAAAGGGTACAAGGTCGCCATCTGTGAGCAACTCGAAGACCCAAAAAAAGCAAAGGGCGTTGTGAAGAGGGGAGTTGTGAGAGTAGTTACACCCGGTACTGCCATTGATCCATCGATGTTTGCCGACACTGCAAATAATTATCTCATGGCGATTTCGGGAAAAACGACTGGATCTAAGTCTAAGTCTAACTTTAAATTTAATTTCGGTGTTTCATTTTTAGACGTTTCCACAGGAGAGTTTCTTACAACCCAGTTCAAAGACGGCGCGCCGTTTGACATGATAGCAAGCGAAGCCGCACGAATGCGTCCCTCCGAGTGTATCATGCCACCTGCACTGTTCGGGGACGAGGGTGAGGGTGAGGGGATCGTCGAACGCTTGCGGGAACTAAAAATAATAGTCCAGGAATTCGATGCAGATGCGTTTGAGGTTGAAGACTCAAAAAAACGATTGCAGGAGCATTTCAATGTCTCCACGCTCGAAGGCATGGGATGTGAAAAACTGCCCTGTGCAATATCCTCTGCCGGCGCAGCACTTCAATATGCCATCGCCACGCAGATGCGGGAACTCGGGCACATCCACACACTCAAGACCTATTCGGAATCCGAGTTCATGATACTGGACTCCATCACACTGCGGAATCTTGAGATCACAAAGAACGTGCGCGGCGAGGGGAATGACACATCGCTTTTGCGGGTGCTGGACGAAACAAAGACCCCAATGGGCAGCAGGCTGCTCCGGAAATGGCTGCTTAAGCCGCTCATCTCTGTTAAGGATATCAACAGCAGGCTTGATGCTGTCGAGGAAATGAAAGACAACACGATGCTTCGCTTTGACCTGCGGTCAAACCTTTCATATGTCCGTGATATCGAGCGCCTCATCGGGCGTATCGTGTACGGGAACTCAAATGCCCGTGACCTTGTAGCCCTTAAAAATTCTCTGGAGGTCGTACCCACCATTATCGATTCCTTAAGTGATGGTATTGATTCGGAAATGTTGAACAACATCCGCAAGGGACTTGAAGATTTCATCGAACTTAAAGACCTCACAGACCTTATCGGAAGGGGGATCGTTGACGAGCCGCCGGTAACTGTCAGGGAAGGCGGGATGATAAAGTCGGATTACAACGAAAAACTGGACGAACTTAAAGGTTTGACAAGAAACGGCAAGCAATGGATTGCCGCATTCCAGCAAAAAGAGCGCGAGCGGACAGGTATCAAATCACTGAAAGTTGGATACAATAGGGTGTTCGGATACTACATCGAGGTCACAAAAGCCAATGTAGCACAGGCTCCTGATGACTATATCAGGAAACAGAGCCTGGCCAATGCCGAGCGGTTCTACACGCCCGAACTCAAGGAACGTGAGGGAATGATCCTTTCTGCCGACGAGAAGATGGTGGCTCTTGAATACGAACTCCTCACCGAGATCAATTCCATTATTGCGGCACGCTCAAAGGAACTCCAGCAAACCGCTGCACTGGTTGGAGAACTTGATGTGATCGCAAACCTTGCCGAAGTGGCGGCGAACAACAATTACACGCGACCGGGTATTGGCAGCGACTGCAGGATACTTATCAGGGACGGAAGGCATGCTGTTGTGGAAAACTCGGTTCCGGGCGGGTTTGTTCCGAACGATACCGAAATGGACTGCACGGATAACCAGTTCATGCTGATAACCGGACCGAACATGGCAGGTAAATCCACATACATGCGCCAGATCGCACTCATTGTCATCATGGCGCAGGCAGGTTCCTTTGTTCCTGCATCACATGCATCCATCGGGATCGCTGATAGGGTATTCACAAGGATCGGCGCCTTTGACGACCTTGCGAGCGGGCAGAGCACGTTCATGGTGGAGATGATAGAACTTGCCAACATACTGAACAACGCAACCCCACAAAGCCTTGTGCTCCTTGACGAGATCGGGCGCGGCACGAGCACCTATGACGGATACAGCATTGCAAAAGCGGTTGTGGAGTACATTCACAATAAAGGTCGGGTGGGGTTTCGCTCACTGTTCGCAACTCATTACCACCAGCTTACAGATCTTGCAAATACACTCAAGCGTGTCAAGAACTACCACATTGCAGTGAAAGAAGACGGGAATGAGCTTGTATTCCTGCGAAAGATCATGCCTGGTGCTACAGACAGGAGTTATGGTATCCATGTGGCACGGCTTGCAGGAGTTCCGCATAAGGTTACGCAGAGGGCAAATGATATCTTGCAGGATATTGAGAACGAGAGTGTTATGAGTGGTGCCCAAACCCGGAGTGACGGGAAAAGAACGAAAGGTAAGACCAACGCCAAATATACCCAGTTGATCCTGTTTGATTCGGACGATTCAAAGGAGAGCGAAAAAAGCCATCCTGT
>JAUVET010000162.1 GCA_030594665.1 Methanosarcinaceae archaeon | reverse complement strand
TTCTTGTAAGGGTCTTCATGCTCAATCTCCGGAGCCGCTACTTTTTTCTCCACACTGTAAACGATCTCATTTTCGTCATTTATTGATTTGTTGATCTTGAATGCATGTAATACCAGCTCATTTGAGAAAAATGCGATCAGTACTGCAATTGTGTGTGCAAGAATGTAGAACCAGCTCGCACCAATGAGTATCTCAGTGACTTCCGGGTTTGAAGAAAAAAATTCCCCGATCGATGATATTGACGGGATATTGAATTTTCTTACACCCTGACTTGTAATAATAACAAGACCAAGCAACAGATATACCGGAAGTATGGATAAGCTGGTCCTTATTGTTGAAAAAAATCGTTTCTTGGCATTGAAAGTCAATCTCGATGTGGTTTCAGAGAGGGAATAACACCATGCCATAGGGATAAATAACCATAACACGGCTGCAAAAAGCAGCATATCGGGTTTACCGCCAACATAACTCAGATCTCCGGTAAGCAAGATATTATAAGTAACAACCGTAAATCCCATGCTGCTGTATATATAACCGCTATCATGCCCGTCAACTATAGAGATCAATATTGCAATGGCATTTGCAAGGGCAAATATCACCACAGGCAAAAATTGCCCAAACATTATATCCGGGCCACTGTATGCGGTACCAACTATCCAGTATGCTGCAAAACCTATGTAGATGTAAGCTATAACCTTATATGAACGGACTTTCAGCATCCTGATAAAAGGCACTGAAACCCCGGTCAGGATCATCAGACCTGTGAATATTACAAAATTGTATTCCGATTGTGCATAGATCGATGATAAGATCACATCCATAATACCTATCACAAATATTACAGCCGGTGCAAAGCGAGACATACGGCTGTCGATAATTGAAACATTCGTATTTTCCATAATTCATCCCTCTATTAAATAATTAGACCTGATAAACATAAATGTACATTTAAAACGATGAACTAATTGTACAAAATCATATATTTTATATAAGTATATTATATGTTCTTTAAATAGATATATAAGTTTGTAGGTATAAGTATATATAAGGAATTGCGAATATAACCTTTGCTTTAAATACGTCAATATAATATCATTTATTAAATTATTGAGGATTTACAAATGACAGAATATAATATCAAGATTGAGAATGTGGTCGCGTCCACAAAACTTGCAGAAGAGTTTGATCTTATTAAGATAGAATCTGAATTTGAAGGTGCAGAATATAATAAACAAAAATTCCCAGGACTCGTCTACAGGGTCACTGAACCAAAAGCAGCATTCCTGATTTTCACATCCGGCAAAGTGGTTTGTACCGGTGCAAAGAATGTTGCGGATGTACATACTGTCATAGGGAACCTGGGACAAAAACTCAATGGAATTGGCCAGCAGACACTTGACGATCCTGATATTACAGTACAAAATATAGTGGCATCAGCAGACCTTCATGCAATATTGAATCTTAATGCAATTGCTATCGGACTTGGTCTTGAGAATATCGAGTACGAGCCGGAACAGTTCCCTGGACTTGTATATCGTATTGCCGAACCAAAGGTTGTCGTACTTATTTTCAGTTCCGGAAAACTGGTTGTCACAGGCGGCAAATCACCAAAGGATTGTGATGGCGGAGTTGAGGTCGTAAGACAACAACTTGACAGTATGGGACTATTGTAAACAATAAACATAAACAATCAACAAAATTGTGTGTTTTTCGGGCTGTATAATTTGTAGAATTATATGCCCGGGTCAATTCGACCGAAAGGTGGGATTTTCCCGGGATGTGCTCTTTGCGACATAATGCCGGCACCATTTGAACCCACCACAAAGGAAGATATATTTTGCAAAATGAAGATGTCTGTATCCTGATACCAACCCTCAATGAGGGTGCTACCATTGAGCAGCTGATCAAGGATTTCAGGGCAGAGGGCTTTGACAATATACTGGTTGTCGATGGGCACAGTACCGACAAGACGCACGAGCTGGCACAAGCCCAGGGTGCAAGGGTAATTGTCCAGAGCGGCAAAGGCAAGGGCCAGGCTCTTCAGGAGTCGTTCAAGGTCATTGATAGCGATTATATCGTTATGATCGATGGGGATGGGACATATCTTGCCAGTGATGTGCACGCAGTGCTTGGACCTGTGCGAAACGGAAAAGCAGACCATGTTATGGGCAACAGGTTCGCAAATTATGAGCCTACTGCATTTACACGCTTAAACCTGTTTGGCAACCGTGTGCTTAACAAGATCTTCGGGTTCGCATACGGAGAGTGGTTGAATGATATCCTTACTGGATACAGGGCATTTACTCTTGATGCAGTGAGATCCCTTGAACTTAATAAGATGGGATTTGAAACCGAAACTGAGATCACGGTCGAGTGTATCAAAAAGGATTTGAAGACCGTTGAAGTGCCTATTACATATCTGGCAAGACATTCAAAGGCTGCAACTAAATTAAACCCGATGAAGGATGGTTTTAAGATCGGAATGACAATATACAAACTGGCAAAGATGCACAATCCGCTTTTCTATTTTGGGATTCTTGGTGCGATTTTTATTATCATCGGTTCCGGTGTCGGACTGTTTGTTGTGAATGAATGGATGCATGGTGTAACCCGCATACCTATGACAATGCTAACGGCATTGCTCATCATTGCCGGATTCCAGATGTTCATTTTCGGGGTACTTAGTGACCTTATTGTTTCACTTCACAGGGAAACGATGCGTGCTGTCCGGGTAGTGAAAGATGAGAAAGAGTGAAAACTTATCCCAAAAGTTTACAATACTATTAAAATAGCCCGACTTTCAATATTGTGGCAGTGGTTGATCCGACCGATATAGATTTTTTATAATGTTTGGAATGCGCCGCCTATGGCGGCCGCATTGTTTTTGGTTTCAATCCGTATGGATCAGATTTTTGCATCCGGTATATCAGCTAAACATATTCCTTATTTTTTAGCCTTCTTCAAAAACTCGCTGGATTCATCCATTTTCTCAGCAGCCAGCAGGATTTCCTTTGCAGCATCACCAAAACCGGCAGCCTCTATCTTCACAGCCCAATTCCTGAAACTTTTGCTGTGACTTTCATTGTGTTCGATCCAGTGTTCAACAAGATGCGTAAGTTTAGCTTCATCTATTTCTTCAGTCATAAGATATCTCCTTTAATTAGTTAATTATCGTCAATCAAACAGTCCGTGGGTCGCTGATCTCTCCAGTCAGCGCAGATGCTGCTGCAGTTGCCGGGGATGCGAGATAGATAAACCCGCCTGTGCCCATTCGTCCTTTGAAATTGCGGTTTGCGGTTGAAATGCAAACTTCATCTTTGCCAATGACTCCCATGTGCGCACCAAGACATGGTCCGCATCCCGGTGTAATAAGAGCAACTCCGGCTTGAAGCAGTGTTTCAGCAGTACCGTTGCGCATTGCTTCGATCAGGACGCTGCGTGATGCAGGGGCGATCACTGTCCGGACTGCGATCTTCTCGCCTTTAAGTATGTCAGCCGCCACTTCAAGGTCCTCAAGTCTTCCATTCGTGCATGTGCCAATGAACACCTGATCGACTTTCGTACCTTCAACTTCAGACACGCCGCACACGTTATCCACTTCATGCGGGCGTGCGATCTGCGGTTCAAGATCGGACACGTCAATGTTGTACTCTTTGATGTATGTTGCATCCTCGTCAGCATACACAGGCTCGTACTCCTCCACAGCCCGATCTTTGATGAAGTCAAATGTTGTGCCGTCCGGAGGTATAATTCCGGTTTTTGCCCCCATCTCGATCGCCATGTTGGACAGTGTCATGCGTCCTGACATTGATAGCGATCCAATGGTGTCGCCGTAGAACTCCACAGCTTTGTATGTTGCACCGCCTGCACCGACCGTGCCTATTACATTGAGTGTCAGGTCCTTTGCAGATATGCGGTTGCCCAACTTACCGTTAACTGTGACTTTCATGCTTTCGGGAACCTTGAACCAGAGTTTGCCTGTGGCAAATATTTCCGACATATCGGTTGCACCAACCCCTGTGCCAAAGGCACCGAACGCTCCATAAGTGCATGAATGGGAATCTGCGCCCACAACAAGTTTGCCGGGTAATGCAAATCCGTTCTCAGGGAATACCTGATGGCATATTCCTTCACCGATCTCGTAAAAGTTCGGGATTCCCTGCTCGTTTATCCATGATCGGATATCGTGCTGCAAAGCCGCAGCCGTTTCATTGTTTGCAGGTGAGATATGGTCGAACGGGATCACTATTCGTTCGGGGTTCCATACTTTTTCAATTCCCATTTCCCGAAATGATCTTACTGCAAGAACACTTGTACCATCATGTGCCATCGCATAATCGATGTTCGCAGTCACAAAATCGTTAGCTTTTGCTTCTTTGCCTGATGCGCGGCTAAATATTTTCTCGCTGATTGTACTCAAAGCTATAACTCCTGTTTAATCGTGGTTCAGGATAAGCAGGTAAAGTTAATAGTTATTTGCATCAGGATGTGTGGATTTGAAGTTTACATGAATTTTTTGTTCATCAGTAATGCAGCAATCCGGTATGTTACATTCCA
>JAUVET010000153.1 GCA_030594665.1 Methanosarcinaceae archaeon | reverse complement strand
TATACTAAACCATGTCTGTTTTTTGTAACTTTCTGCCACAGAGTACACAGAGTACACAGAGACTGTAGCAACTTTCCCTCTGTGTCCTCTGTGCTCTCTGTGGCCAGAATTTCACTCGCAAGAGGTTATACTTATTTTGTTATAATGATCCTCGGTGACCATCTGCAGTTCTAAATTATACTTGCGGAGTGGTATATAATAAATATGGTACGATACATATTATATATACCTAATTTTAGATGCCATTGGCCCCAATACTACCACCAATTACAAACTAATTGTAATTACAAACCCTTTATGACAAATCTCACAATAATAACGACCAACAAAATCGCACCTAAGATCAATCCGACAATCACCAGTATCGAATTGCTCTCCAATATTTCCTCAAGTACACTATCATCCCCGGACACATCGACATCCACCACATCTGACAAAGGGGATTCGATCGGTAAGTCAGCATTTCCAAGAGACATAACCCATATGTTGTAATCCCCACCCTCGTTTGAAGTATATGCGATTCGTTCACCATCAGGAGCCCATGCAGGATATTCCTGGACAGACTCGTCAAAAGTCAGTTGCAATGCCCCTGTGCCATCCGAATTCATTAACCAAATATCAAAATTTCCACTTCTATCCGATGCAAATGCGATCTTGGAACCATCCGGACTAAAGTCAGGTTCAATGTTAGAATAATTATCATCAGTCAACTGTTGGGCACGGATCCCACCACAGTCAATTACCCACAGGTCATCTTCCGAAAAATATACAATATTTTTACCATCAGGACTCCAGGCAGGCGCCCACTCATCCGCAGGAGCATCTGTGAGCCGCACATTGTTTAAACCATCTAGATCCATGGTCCAGATATCATAATTCCCGGAAAGCTTTGAGATATATGCAACAGTGGTTCCATCAGGACTCACAACAGGTGCCCGGGTATCTGCGTTCTTTGTTAATTGCTTCCTGTTGGAACCATCCGAATCAATCACATGGATACTTATAAATTTAGAATAAATAGAACTCACATATTCCGAAGCAAAGTATATCTTTGCGCCATTGTTTGTAAAACAAGGCTCCCCATCCCAGATGACGCTATCAAACACCTGTTTTTGATTCGAACCATCCGAATCCATTACCCAGATACCCTGATTGGATGAAAATACAATTTTATTCCCATCAGGACTCCATGCCGGCATATTTTGATTAACACCGGTTGTTATTTGCACATTTTTTTCAACGGATACCGCACCTGTTACAAAGGACAGGAGCACAATAACTGATAGCGATGTGAGAATAAAATTTAAAATATATTTTTTAATCGGGGTTTGTTTTGATGACATTAATATATATTATGTATTAAGAAACTCTTTAATCTTTTGATTCAAAATCTGGCTTAATACTTTACCATCAACCTTACCCCTAAACTCACCCATAACAACACCCATCAAAGGACCCACAGCAGCCATTCCTTTTTCAGTCACAAAATCCTGCCGGTCTTTAACAACTCCCTCAATAAACTCTGTAATCTGCGCAGTATCGATCCCGCCAAGTCCCAGGCTGGAAACTGCATCCTCAGCACTCATTGCCGGATCTTCTGCAAATGCCCGCAGCAACTTTTCAATACCTTCTTTTGCGACATCACCATTTGAAACAAGATCGAATATTTGTATGAAATGTTCATACATAATATGCTCCACTGCCACACCATCGCGTTTTAACTCTGGAATTGTGCCAGTCAATGTACGAACGATCAAAGTAGCACTAACATTCGGATCATTTGCAAAACGCGCAACCAGATCCTCGAACAATGGCAGGTCTCTTGAATATACGATCCTACCTGCGAATTCCTTATTCAGGCCAAACTCCTTTTCGAACCGTTTTGCCCGCTCTGTCAAGAGTTCAGGGATCTCGATCGAATCAAAGTACTCTGCAGAGATCTCGACCTGTGGCACATCCGTTTCAGGGTACATCCTTGCAGCACCAGGGAGAGGACGCATATATGCAGTATTGCCATCCGGAAGCGCGCGGCGCGTCTCCTCCGGCACAAATTCAAATGACTCTTTTGCACGCACAATAACGGCTTTCATGGCACCACGCGCACGTTTTTCCCTGTCAGCAACCATAACGACCGCATCGCCATTATGTGCACCGACTGCATTACGGAGAGATTCGACCTCCCCTTCAGTTATACCATAATCCGGAAGTTCATCAGTATGGAATATGCCGCCAACACCTGACGTTTTGGCACGGTCCGAAAACTCGGTTCCAAGTCGCCGCCCTGACTGTACCTCCCTGCCGATAAGTCCTTCAAATTCAGGAAGCAGAACTGCGAGTACTTTTCCCTTCTTGAGTGCTTTTTTGATTACCTTTGACTGCGTATTCTTAAAAACATCCGTAACATCGAATATCTCATCACAAACGGATGCATTCCTTTTTACAAGTTCATCCATGATAGCAAGAAGATTCACCTGCCGCTCAACCTCGTTCTCAACAATCGTCTCGATAAGATCAAGGGCCTGCACACCTTTAACCTCGACACGAGAACCTTTCGCGATCGAAATATTGACATCCTGCCTGATCGTACCCAATCCTCGCTTTACTTTGCCTGTCGAACGCAGAAGCATCCCGATCTGCTTTGCAGTCTCTTTTGCATGAGCAGGCGACACAATATCCGGTGCAGTCCCGATCTCAACAAGAGGAATACCAAGACGGTCAAGTGAATAATAGACCGAATCCCCAACTTCCTCGATCTTCTGGGCAGCTTCTTCTTCCAGGCACAAAACATCCACACCGACTTTTCCTTTCGATGTTTCAAGATATCCACCATTGGCAAGGAATGCAGTCCTCTGGAACCCGGATGTGTTAGACCCATCAACCACGATCTTACGCATTATGTGCAACTGGTCAACCGGATGCATATTAAAAAGTTTAGTAATGGAAAGTGAGATCGCAAGAGCCTCGCTGTTTAACTCACGAGGTGGCTCGTCATCATTTTCAACAAGACAGTTCGTATCATACGCCTTGTAAACATACTTGCGTTTTACCTTTGTCTGCTCCAATGCCGCACGGTCTGTTTCACCCATCTCACTTGCAGTCGGACGCAGATACCTGAAAAATTCAAAGTTCGACTCATCGGTATTGCGTATCATTGTTGGACATTTGCAGAATAATTTTTCTTTTGAATCCAATTGCTGGTGAATTTCAAGTCCGCATTTTAATCCAAGTTCAATGTAGTCGAATTTTTTGTTCATGGTAGATCACATATAATTTGATTATATTTATTCATATCAGTCAGTGTTCATTAGAATGTTTTGTCAACAAACCGCCTGCGCATGTATAAAGTTATTGATTGATCTACAGATCAATCCATCTTTTTAATCCGCTTACTAACAGCACCCCTCACTTCATCAGCCGGTTTGTATTCCCATGTGCGCCTTATTTTTACGTTTTTAAGAGCAGGCCTTGCTTTTTTGATCCGCTCCCTTGCAGCACTCAATAGCGATTCGTCGATCTTTGGCATCTCAACCTCTACGTGCTCACGCGGCGGCTCTTTCTCAACTTCAAGCGTTCTTGAAATGTCAGGATTGTTCCGCTTTAATGAAACCATCGACCCGATTGCATCCATCCATTGCGAAGCCCATGGGGAATCGGGTATAGCAGTATGATTCACTTTCTCACGCGATACCTGTATGACATCGACATGACATGCATTCACACATGCACCGCAGTATGTACAGTAATCTTCAACAATTGCGATCTTTTTGCCGGTATCTTCCGGAACATACCAGAGATGCGAAGGACATACATTAAAACACCCATGACACCCCTGCGGATCGCACTTATCAATATTATTCTCAACAAGTACGATCTCACCCTCAAATGGCTTTTTCACGTCAACCGCATCATACGGACAAACCGACCTGCACCAGGTGCACCGGGTGCACTTTTCATCATCGATCGTGATATTGCCCGTAATCGCTGGCGCTTCGCAAGGTCGTTCACCTTTCACACGTATTGCATCTTCAGGACATAGGTCCTGACACAATACACAGTAATCACACTTGTCCTCATCCACTAATATCTGCTGAAATGGTGTAAGATCTGTCGGTGTTGGCTCCCGTTCGACCATGATGAAAGCATCACAGAACTTTGCACACACACCACAGAAATTACATTTATCAAGGTCGATCTTGATCTCGCCTTTCGCATCATGCTTAAAAGGAGCGATCTTCTCTTTTTTCGGGAACGTGAACTCAACCTCGATCGCATCTTCTAAACAGACTGCCTCACACAATAAGCACGGCAAACACTTTTCATTGAACTTGACATACGAATCATACACCGGATAATTATCCTCATCCGGCAGTTCCCCTTCGGATTCCATCTTAACTGCATTAACAGGACAAAAATTGGCACACATGCCGCAAAATGTGCACTTTTCAAGGTCCATCATGACAGGTGGTGCATCCATACCTGTTGCGATCTCGTGCATGGGACCCAGTTCAAGTGCTTTTGTAGGGCACAGCCCCACACAAATACCACATCCTGTGCAGCGTTTATAATCATAATCCAGTATCTTTTTTGACTTTTCAGTAACCTGGCTGTAAATGAAATTGGATCCCTGAACATCCATGTCTTCCGTGACAGTGATAGTTTCATCACCACCATCCGAACTATCAGATACCACATCTGCAGTCATTCGGAATCCTCCGAAATCTCAGACCCAATCGGACCCAATTCTTTCAGAACATCAACAAAACTTTCAATGGATTTTGCAAATTTCTCGCCTTCCGCTGCCGATATCCATTCAACCTTT
>JAUVET010000224.1 GCA_030594665.1 Methanosarcinaceae archaeon | reverse complement strand
TGCATCATCCACTGCATTTTTCAATGCTTCTTCCCAACTGGTTGGGGACGAACCTATTGTCTCAATTATTTTTACTATTCCCATATTATTTGCCTCCATTTCCATAATATATTACAATTATAAGTAAGATCATTCTACTTTCCGTTCCAACACAGAACCGTCCCGCATGTGGACAGTGATATATTTCTCCTTTTCTTCTTCGACCTCATACTTGTTATAGAGCATCGATTCCACCCGCCCGATATCGAGTAATCGCCTGAGCAAGGCACTGTCATTGCCTTTCATTCGCGACTTTCCCGCAGGTGGGGTTGTTTTAACCTTCTTTTTCGAATATATCGTACCGCCTTTCAGTTCTGCACCGACATATCCCTTTGCATCCTTAAACACCAGCGAGCCGCTTTTCATGTACACACCTGCAAACTCACCGACACTACCAAACACTGCAACAGTCCCGCCATCAAGATGCGCGCCTGTGTTCATGCCGCCATCACCTTTTATCATGATCGTGCCGTGTCGCATGAGTAAACCCGTACCATTGTAAGCATCACCTTCGACAACAATGGTTGCCATACAATCACAGCGCGTACCAAGTGTTCCTCGAAGGATGCCGTCATCCAGTGTCAATAGCCGCCCTGCGTCATCAAAGTTGTTTGACACAAGCGTATCGGTACCAGGACCATTGCACAAAATATCAGTGATCGAACGGAACTTACGATATCCCTGCACATCAGACTTGACCTCGATTATGTTGCCCATAGGCTCTGCCACATTTCCGCTTGCAGTTACATAGAGTGTCCCTGACACCATGCCCATGCCCGCTTCCGCACCGACATTTCCGTCAACGAACACGCGCCCTGCAGACCCGGGGTTGCCGCTTCCGCCAAAATGTTTCAGGTCAACACCAAGACTGTAAGCGAATCGCACACCTACATCGCCTTTGATATGGATGTCAGAGCCGTCCTTCAAGGCATCAACAAGGTCCTTGTAAGTAAAATGCGTATTTGATTGATACGGAATTACTGAATCCGGGTCAAGCCGCTGGTTCTGCCAGTGGAAATCAAATGTGTAATCACATACATTCTCAACCGGCGAGGTGAGTTCGATCTCGATATCCATTGGACATATCACCCGTGAATGAGTGCAGGAAGACAGCGTGTGCAAACCCAGATACTTTCCATTTTATGCCTCATTGGGAGGAGATATCTTGTATCCTCGCCTTCGCCGCAACTGAAACACTTGATGGAGAGATCAGTAGTTTTTTTGTGTGCCTCCGCTTTTTCGGCATTGAACTCGACAGTCTGGCGCTCTTCAATTGTTATTGCGCCTTCCGGGCATATGCCGATACAAAAACCCATGCCATCACAGAGTTCTTCTGATACGACCTTTGCCTTGCCATCGATTATCCGGATAGCGCCTTCGGCGCAAGGGGACACGCACTCACCACAACCTGTGCATTTTTCCTCATCAATATGTACGATCATACGCTTAACCATTTATTTTTCATCTCCTTTGATCTTTAATGATGTGTGCCTTCAACAATTTCTATTCCCGCATCAGTGATTGTCTTTCTGATAGAATCGATATGAGGGCACGCCGGATAATCTTCCATCTGCATGCATGAACTCAAGTGTATTACATCAACACCCATTTTTTTGATGGATTTGACCAGACGATATACACGTCGTCCGGAACAGCCGCCGCATGTGAAAAAGGCGATTATTTCTGCGTTTTCACCATAATCCTTGAAAAATGCTTTCCGTTTATTGAATGCCATGAAGCATCCTGCACCCGGACAGGTTTGCGATACTATATCGCACCTGACAACTGCGATCTTTGTTGGCTTTTCTTCTGTAATGATCTTCACCTCATTCTAAACATTCATTTGCATAATAATAATCTTGACGGATATTAGATGTATTTTTGTGCGGAGGTATTCTATTCCGCCACTAATACTTAATCAGTTTAAGATATGATATAAGGATTTCTGACTTTTATCAACATAATAATGATAAATGATTTCAGCGTACCAATGTTGTTATACTAAACCATGTCTGTTTTTGTAACTTTCTGCCACAGAGTACACAGAGTACACAGAGACTGTAGCAACTTTCTCTTTGTGTCCTCTTGCTCTCTGTGGCCAGAATTTCACTCGCAAGAGGTCATACTTATTTTGTTATAATGATCCTCTGTGACCATCTGCAGTTCTAAATTATACTTGCGGAGTAATATATTTGTTCACCGGAATGTGGGCGGTGTTAAGGTTAATAGCGATGCTCAACGCGCGTCGGCTGCGTATATTCACCTCAGCACACTCCATGAACTAATAATTACACATGTTCATCGTTCAGAAAATATTTATTTTCGGTCGTTTTCCAGACACTGAATCCTTGATCATATGAACCCGTAAACAGCTACAGCTTTTCAACCACCCAATCGTCCACATTCCTGTCCGCAAATGCAGCGCCGATAAGATATATATTTTTGCCAGCGCCCCGATATTTCTCAAAATATTTTTTGTCTTTGATCTGGTCCAGAGCAGTATCTTTGTCCCCATCGAATTTGAATTCAAATATGTGAATATCTTTATCGATAATAACAGCGTCTATCCGTCCCTTATTGGTTTTTACTTCCGCTTCCACTTTCAATCCGATAAGGGAAAATACCAGATAAAAAACCGTCTGGTAATACTTCTCTTTGTTAATGTGAAGATCGTAGGGGATATTGGCAAAAAAGATGCGCAAGGTATCAAAAAACAACTCAAGATCATGATCTCTCAGGGTATCGATAAGCTTCCAGGCATGGCCATGAACCAGTTCACATTCCACAAAAGAATATGCCTCTGCCAGACATTCGGTCATTGAGTTCTTCACTTCAAAATTCGGATAGGCCAGAGTGTATTCCATCCTTTCCTTATTGTATCCTGCAACCGTCAGATAACCGGTCTGAAAGAGGATCGGCATAATTTTCAAGTTCTCTATCTCGTAGGAACTGAATGCCAATTCACTGATCTTAACTCCATCTAATCTGGTCAGGTCAAATTCTTTTTCCTTTAACAATTTTATCAGGAAACTCGGGGTAGCACTTTCAAACCAGTAGTTTCTAAAACTGAGTTTTTTGAACAAAAGAAGGATTGAAAAGGGATTAAAAACCTTTTCACAACTCTGGCTAAAGCAAAAACCATTGTACCAGTATGTTATCTTATCGATCAGTTCAGATCTGCTAATCTCTTCTGATCTTGCAAGCAGCTCGATATGATCATTCAAACTGCTTTCCATTTCCTCCCCGGTTATCCCGAGAAGCGATGAATATTTCGTGTCCATGGAAATATCTTCCAGATTATTAAGCCCGCTGAACACTCCTGCCCTGGAAAACTTGCTGACCCCTGTAAGAAGTACAAACCTGATATGTTCATCATTCGCCTTGATGATGGTATAAAAGCCTTTTAAGATCTCGCGAAGCTCAATGGCTAACTCCTGATTCTCAATATTGTCAATTATCGGCTTATCGTATTCATCTATGAGTATAACAACTTTATTGATCTCGCCCAGTCTGGTTAGAAGTTCATCGAACGCCTCATCATATTGATCACGCTCAAGCGAAACACCGTAGTCA
>JAUVET010000269.1 GCA_030594665.1 Methanosarcinaceae archaeon | reverse complement strand
TTACTATCGGGGTTATGGCATCTGTATGCCATTTTCACGATTGTGGCATATGGATACATGACCCGGATCGAGATCAATGGAATATGACGTATTTGTTGGTACTGCAAATTAGATGGATAGGCATCTAAAAGTAGTGCTGATCTGCCTCCTGTATGATATCTTTCCGGGCTTAATTTTTACAAATGCCCGGCGCGGAGCATATCAATAGATGGATGATGCAGAAGAATTCAAAAATCGATTTGAAGGAATTGGGTCAGGTGGTGGGGTTTACCACCAGCCGAGTTCTAAAAAAGCATCTAACATATTCACTCCGCTTTTTCCATCTACATCTGTTGTTGTAGTATGAACGATTTCGCCGTTTATAAGAATTTCAATTTTATCTAAAAAGTGACCATCACCATCCAAATCCCATTTTCGAATTCTGAACTCTTCAATGTTTGGGTAGTCTTGGTGGAGTTTGCTTGTTGTTGGGATGCCGATAATACCTCTTATTGAGATTGCTATATTACCACCATCTCTTGACGCCTCGCCTGGGCCTACTGCGCTGTCTGTTGCATCTATGTCGCCGTCGCCGTCTGTGTCGTATGCAGCCCAATAACCATCATGTTGATGTGGTTTTACAAAGTAACTCATACCATCAGGTGTGGTCTTTATTACTTTTTCAGGCTCAGCCTTCACAACAGGCACATCCTCTGCGGTGTTGCTGCTTGAGGTTGAGATGCAGCCTGAGTTTAGGACTGCTGCGATGAGGATAAGTGCACAGAGGGGTTTTACATATTGTTTGATCGTAACTTTGAACATTGAGATCACTTTCTCGATCGTTTTGACGACATCCTGTGTATCCGATCCTTGAACTTTAATTGTTCACATGATGTGGATGGGAGTGTTATATAGTTTAATTGTGGGCAGACTTATTAATTTTTCTGATTCTCTTTTACATCGTGTGGGTTATATCGCTATTCGGATATATCGCCAAATTTTTATTTGTATAGATATTTTTAACGCCGATACAATCCGCCGTAGGCGGCGTGTTCCACTGCTACTCCCCACTCACAATTGCAAAATATGCAGTTCCTATGTAGAACAATCCGTACAAACATAAATGTGCTGAGAATAATTAATACATCTATGTGTATGCGGGGCAGCGCCGCGCTATGCGCATTTGGTAGCACCATTTTTATCATGAACTCGTTAAACAGTCAACACAACAACACAATGGTATCTCAAAAAATAAAAAATGTCAATGTGCATGCGGTTAATTTAAATATCGAAAGTGCATGATATTGATTGGTGTAAATATAATGGAAGTTGCTTCTCAAAACATTTACAAAGAACTCAAACTTTTGCGCTCCGACATACGTGAATTAAAGGATTTACTCATTCCTGAAGTCAAGCCTGCGGAAGATGAGGTCAAAGCAATACGATCAGGACAAGAAGAGTTCAAAGATGGCGAATGCACTGATTGGAAGACCATTAAAGCAAAAATGAGTTCAGATGTTTAAAATTGTTTTTTCTAAGAATGCTGAAAAAAGTTTTGCGAAACTTCCGCCAAATATCCAAGATAGTTGTGTGGAAATATTCGATGAACTTGAATGTTTGCCCACACCTATACGACTTGACATTAAGAAACTAAAAGGTCATCAGGATGTCTACCGGATACGTGTAAGCGGATGGCGCATCATTTATAGATTTGATAAGGATAACAATTTGATTCAAGTCTACGATATATTATCTCGAAAAACAGCCTATAGGATGTTTTAGTCACATTAATAGGTAATGTCCTAAATTACGTGACATGACCCTTGTTATCATCATTCAAGTCCGTTACTGATATTGATTTCAAGTATTATACCAGAATTCTATAAATTGCCCCACCACATAACGATTATTAGGCAAAAGCCACGATTTGTAGTACACTACCCTTTTTTATTGGTAAGCTTGGAAGAAACCGTGTAATAGCTCTTTATCAAGAAGAAAAAGATTTTGAAATGCCATCTGATTATTCTGGAGTTCTTTATACTCTTTATGATAACTCAGGGCGGTGGCAATTTGATCTCGTAAGGGAATTGAAAGGTTGTGGTTATAATGTTGATGCAAATGAATTGCTATGAGTTAGAACTATATCTCAAAGGAATAAAAGAATAATTATATTCTGTTACGGTCAGCTTTCCGCATAACTTAGTATTAGCTTACTATCAGTCAATGCCGACTAAATTTACTTTTTCGTGCCCCTCCTATCGATAAAAGCGAAAAATAAAGAATAGGCAATAGAATCCTTATGCACTCGAACGGGGATGCCCCCGATTTGAGCGTCAGCGAAATCCGGGGTCTGTGACCTCGATTGCATTCGTATCGTGATTGGCGCCCGTGACTTTAAGTATATTCCATGCGGTTCCCAAAAAGTTCATCTGTTTATTATCCTCGGATATTTCCGGAGATTCCACCTCCCGGCATCAACCTTTATAAAATAACAAGATGAATCCGACCCCATCATCACACTTTAAGTTCCCGGTTTATCCACGCACTTCTTCACCGTATCGATCAGGAATGCTCCTATGGTCTTGGTAAATATGTCATTATGGGCAGCAGCCATGATATTAATTCAATGTGATCTGAAAAAGATGACGCTGAATTGAATTCCCACCTGATTGCAGCTTTAGTTAATTTTATATAATAGGAAGTAGCTATGAGGTTACCGTTTTCCAGTGGAACACCTCACAACAGCTTGAACAGACCTTAATACATATTACACGTGAATATATATCATATTGAGATATGATTAAAAATCACCATCAAAATACGCTACGAAACAAAAACAGGAGCAAGTACAAATGACCGATTATGCAATGTTCTGGGGATGTACCATTCCGGCACGATTTCCGTTTATGGAAAAATCAATACGGCTCGTGCT
>JAUVET010000189.1 GCA_030594665.1 Methanosarcinaceae archaeon | reverse complement strand
ACCGTGACCGGCATCACAGATGATACGATAACCGTCACCCACAACCCGATTCCGGACATGGAGTTCACAGATATCTTCGGCAAACGGACAGAGATACATTTCACAGGGAGCGAGATCATAATGGATCACAATCACATGCTTACCGGAGAGACGCTGGTCTTTGAGGTGACGCTGGTTGAGATACTGCAAACGGATGGAGATAATAATGGATCACAACCACATACTTGCCGGGAAGACGCTGATATTCGAGATGACGCTGGTTGAAATGGTGGGAGAGGCACAATACCAAAATTCAGTGATTTAAATAATTATATTAGACGCAGATTAACGCTGATTCACGCAGATGCAACCTTAAATCTGCGTTAATCAGCGTTAATCTGCGTCTTAAAAATAACTGGAAAATGGAACAGTGCCGGTGGGAGATATCCTGTGATAAGTTTAAGGGATTTGGCACTGTCTCATTTTCCAGTTATTTTTCAGATGGATACACTCACCTCTTGCAGAGTTGAGTGTATCTGCGGTTCGTTAAAATCCAAATGACCGGAATATATTAAAAAGTCACCAAAGAATGGATGAGAATAAATTATCATATCAAATAGTAGGGGCCGCTATAGAAGTACATAAAGTATTGGGACCCGGATTGTTAAAGTTAACTTATGAGTAATACAAGTTGTTCCTATATTATTCCCACCAACGGACACACTCATTATAATTATAATCTAAATAAAAATATTAATCATCCAACAATTTGATTTTACTGCATGATTTCACGAGAATTTATATTCAAACATCTCAAAGAAAAACAAGATTCAGCTAGTGGATATACCGGTGATGACATGATAAAAATTGCCAATATTTTAGAAGTCACACCTCGTGGATTGAGACGCCGACCCAATAAGTAAAAAATCAACTACGTGAGAAAGCATTGGAATGAAGCTCCCCATAGCAGGGCTGTGGGGAGCTTCATTATACCATTGAACAATAACATAATCCAAATTATGATAATCCATCTTATGTTAGCCACAACATTTAAAACATCACAAACCAATACCCCCATATGAAAATCCCTTTCACGGACCGCAAGAAGGAACTGAATTTCCTCAAAGAAAAGTACTCATCAGGGTCATCCGAACTGGTAATAATATATGGCAGGCGGCGGGTTGGAAAAACCGAACTCATAAAACGATCCCTATCCCATGCAGAGGGTAAAACCCTCTATCTGCTTGGAGAACTCCAGAAGGAAAACCAGTTGGCAGCCCTGTATTCAAGAATTGCGGGACTCACACTTGACGATGACTTCCTCAAGAACAACCCGCTCGACAACTGGCACGCGTTCTTTGACTACCTCACAAAGCTCATCGAAAAAGAAAGCATGGTCCTTGTATTCGATGAACTGCCCTACATCCATAAAAGCAATCCCGGCTTCATCTCAACACTCCAGTATTACAGGGACGAAAAATGGAAGAACATGGACTTTAAACTCATCCTGTGCGGTTCAAGTATATCCATGATGGAAAAGATAGCCCTGTCATACTCCAGTCCAATATACGGACGGCGCACAGGTCAAATACACCTCCAACCACTGCCCTATCTTGATTTTCAAGAACTGTTTAAAAACTGGTCACAAAAAGATATCATAGGCGCATACGCAGTGCTTGGCGGCATACCCCGTTATGCAGAAGAGTTCGATATCAAAAATACCCTAAATGACAACATCTTAGATGCCCTGATGGACAAAGATTCATTTCTATACAAAGAAGCAAAATTCCTTCTAATGGAAGAACTGAAAGATTTCACCAATTATTTCTCCATCTTAAAAGCAGTCGCAATGGGCAAGAACACATTCAATGACATATCACACTTTTCAGGAGTGCCAACAAACAAACTCTATGCCTACATATCACGCCTGACGGAACTGAGTATACTGAGAAGGGACATACCCGTCACATTGCCAAAAGAAAGATCCACACGGGTTGGAAATTACGTGTTACAGGACTACTTTTTCCGGTTCTGGTTCAGGTACATCTATCCAAATTCATCACTAATTGAGATCGGAAAATCTGATATTGTAATGGACATGGTTAAAGATGATTTTAATATGTATCTGGGCCCGATATTCGAAGATGTTACACGCGAACTGTTGCAGAGCCGCTCCTTCTCAGGCAAATTGCCGCTTTTTACCAAATGGGGAAAATGGTGGCATAAAGAGAAGGAGATCGATATCGTTGCCCTGAATGAACAAACAAATGCCATCCTTTTTTGTGAGTGCAAATGGCAAAATCGAATGCTCAACAAAAAGATAATAGAAGACCTGATCCAAAAATCTGGTCATGTGATATGGAAAAATAAAGCACGAACACCCTATTATGCCGTGGTGTCCAAAAGTGGGTTCACTACCGCAGCAGTGAAGTTTGCAAAAGACCATGGTGTTTATACTTTCACACTTGAGGAACTTGTACTTTCAAGCGATATCTAAAACAACAAAGAGATGTTTCGCATGATGTCCTGTGTCGCCTTCCGCTCCCACATCAGTGTCTACGGTATTGCTACTTGCTTAAGGTGAATATGGCGTTTTGATTTGCGATGTCATCATGGTGGTCCAATAAATTTGGCGGATGTTAGGTTGATTCGACCTACATGACATTATTAATATAATTAATGCGTCCGTTGGTGGGAATAATATAGGAACAACTTGAATAGGGCTAATCTTAATAATTTCGGGGCTGGTGCCGGGGATGGTTGTGAGTTTCATTTTTTTGGGGAAGGGGTTGTTTTTTTAAAAGAATCGGGGTGATAATTTGCTGGAGGTCATACAAATTTTTGGATCGAGATTGGTAAGGGTATTGAAATTGAAAATAACGTAACAACTCACGTTTTAGAAAATTTTATACATTTTTTTACGCAATCATTATGTTTTTTAGACACGGATTAACACCGATTTACACAGATGATCGATGAACAGGATGTAGTATTTATGACACAGTTAAAGCATCACCCATTGGTGTTCGGTTAAGGAGTTTGACAGAATCGGTATATATTATTTTCCAAAAGTCCAATAATTTTATACGATTTTCCAATTTGATTAAAATCGAATACGGATGACACGGATTTTCACGGATTTATTTTTTATCCGTGCGCATCCGTGCAATCCGTGCAATCCGTGCAATCCGTGCAATCCGTGTTCCATTACAATATTAGTCTTAACCGATCACATATGAAAGAACGCTTTATATTTATTTTATGTTACTAACAATACTTGATACAAGAGACTTTTTATTATCTTCTGGAATGGTTCGAAAAACCACAGAGAACACAGAGGGACACAGAGAAAAAAGCAATGCTCCTCTGTGCTCTCTGTGTCCTCTGTGGTTAATTATAATTAGGCCATAATTCATTTCACCAGAATATATTAAAAAGTCTCTGATACAATGCAAGCTACCATAAATATTCCATACAGTATACGCATGACACTGCATCATTATCCAGTTATTTTTCAGACACGGATTAACACCGATTTGATGTTTATCAAACATCAAACACTTTGCACCACAAATCAAATCTATTCTTCTGATATCGATTCTGAACAACTTTAAATCTGTGTTTATGTAATTATCAATTTAATAAATCCCCTCTCGAAATAACTGGTTTTTGAGAAGTGCCCATATACCGTACAATCAACAATGCGAATCTCCAAAGTAACCGAAAATGAGTTGCAACTTGAATATATAAGTAAAAACATCTAATCTAATATTGCAATAAAAGTGCCATTTCAGAAATCCCTAGAATATATTAAAAAGTCTCTTATTTTATAATAGTATATAATTTATAAAATTATATAGTCCGAGTTAATCCGAGCATAGCGAGGATTTTCTCAGTTGAAATGCCGCGAAAAAGTCAATATCGTTTGTGTCAGTGGTGTGGGAATGTTCCGAGCTACGCGCGGATGATGGCACCGTTTTTATCCGGAACTCATAAAACCACCTAAACAAATA
>JAUVET010000206.1 GCA_030594665.1 Methanosarcinaceae archaeon | reverse complement strand
TTTGTTTTACCGACCATATCCTGCATCAATTGCGCATTGCAATAATTCAACTGCCATTTCGTTGAATGTGATGTTTTTTTGTTCGGCACGATATGTAATTTGTACAATCATGTCTACTGGCAAGTCAACTTCGAATTCAATTGTGTTTAGTGTCATTTTATTTGTTCCCATATGATATATGTATTAATATACTGTATATAATAATTTAAACTGCGCAGTATAAAGGAGATACCTGGGTATCGGTGAATATGTTGTTTCTATTCACCATACTTCTCTTTATATTGCCCTACACTAAGTTCTTTTCGGTCACGGTCTTGTTTTGTCATTTCATTCCGTGTTTTGGGCAGTACATCGAACTCTTTTGGGAATATCCGCTTTAATATTCGTTTTGGTAATAGTTTACGTGCGATTTTAATACATCGTTTAAATTCGTTTACGTGAGTGGTTTCGATTTCAGAAAGGAGTAATATTACATCCCCAATTAATGCAAATTCTTGTGGGGAATTTGTTTCGATGTGACTTAAATTGACACAAAAATGAATGAAATTCGCTTCAAACTCGGCAAATTCGTTTGTTTTCGATGCATTTTCTCCTATATGTTCCATTTTCCGGCTCAATATGTTGATATTTATCTTCTTTCTTTTCTCCGGTGTCATCTGTGGTACATTCAAACGATGGCAGGAATATTAGTCCGAGCAGTGACCATGCACTGTTTGTTATATACATCGCAAGTGCAATTAATGCAAAAAAGGCAATGTACGTCGATGCGATCATCAAATGTCGTGTACTCATTTTTCAACTCCATTAAAACCGTCGCCCATAAGCGTGTTCCCGATTACTTTGCCTTCGCAATTCTCGATACAATCCCACAGTCCGATCATATAATCTCCGTCTTTGTCAACCAATGCCCAGCCGTCATCTACGAATTCGACATATCCAATTTCTGGTTGGAAATCAACTCTGAATGTCATGATATCTTTCTGGTACACTTCGATTCCTTTTGCAATGTTGTTTGTGTATTGGATAAGAGGGGGGTCATACAATGAGATGCGATATGCAGGACATTCAAGTTTCGTACCTATTCCAACCCGTTCATTGCTATCACACAAAACTCCTTCTATTGAATCACCGATTGCAATAACATGTAAAAGCGATGGCTTTCGTGCGTTTGGTCCATCAATATCTCCTTTGTCATACGCTTTTAATTTAAGTTCATACATTTTTATTACGCTCCTTGTTTGTAAATATTATAATGCGCCACGTGCGCGATCTTTTCAGTCGAAGGGGTTGTATGCTAAATAATATGCATGATCGAAGGGACATGTGTAGGAAGGGGTCCCACTTTTGTAATGTCGTGATGTTTTAAATATTGTCCGAAATTGGTTTCGTATGCAAGTTGTGACATTGTGCATTTTTCTTTCTTTATTTGTTGTTTTAGTTGTTCAGTTGGTTCAAGTGTCAATTCTATGTATCTTGATGTGTATGCACATGCGGTAGGAGTTCCCTTGATTGGTTCAATTCGGATTTCATCGCCAATTAATATGTCGAATGAGTGGCATGTATCTCGTGCGACATATGTACAGTTTTTATATCTACGGTAATGGTTTTCGAACTGTCTTAAATTAGGGCAATGCACTCCGATTTTTTTATCGGGGTTTTGTTCAATGATTGCACATAATATATTGGTTTTTCCACTTCTGCGCATTGCATTTATAATTAAATATCCGTGTTCATTGAAGAAAGCAAGAGCATTATCAATTTGTTCGTGTTCATGTAACAAGTCGTCGAATGTCATTTCTCTATCGTATTTGCTAGGTATCAAAGTTTCACCTCAATATGTTTTTCGTACATTCGGTTGCACCAATTCAAGTAAATTCTTAACAGTGCACCGAAAAAGATCATCGTGATTATGAATCCGGTCAAGCACCATGTAATGTATTGATCTAAATCCATGTGCCATACGAATATTGCGAATGGTGATTGGGTTATGATTGAATATATCCATGCTGCTGTACCGAGATACACGAATTTGATTGCTGATTGTATTTTCATAACAGTTCCAATGCATCATTCAGCGGTTCAAGAATATTCGTTTCTTTCATCACATCTTCGAATTGTGTGACTACATCGTTTTTAATCAATTCGAATCTATCAAGAACATTGAATCCGAGATATCGTTCAATTGCGAATCTGCATAGGTTTTGACCTGCATGGGGATTGACTACAATTGCATTGGCTTCAACTTTCCGGAATCCATATTGATCAACGTATTTCTTTACAATCGGATTGTTGATATCGGCTGGTTTTCCACTTCCGGTTTCAAGATTGTTGATCCATGACAGATTGTTATCCATTATGAAATCGTAATTCAGACCAAACCGATCGATAATAAGATTGTCTGGATTCCATCCAGTTCCGAGTTCGATATCCTTAAAGTTCTTCATAAGGAAATCAGAAATGCCAAGACCGAATGGGTCCATGTCTCCGCAATACAAAAGAATTGAGGTGTGTCCGGTGTCTTCCATTTCTTTGAATCTGTGTGCGATTTCAGCACGTTGTGAAATTGATGACCAACCTTTTCCAGTTGCGATCGGTACATGATATTCTTCACATACAGGTTTGAACAATGAAACCAAATCTACTTTTTCAACTAGCATCTGAATATAGTACTCTTCATTCTCCCAGTAATCCGGATTAAACAAGTTGCCTGCATCAAGTGTCGCTTCGATCCATTCTTTTATGTTTTCTTTGGGAGTATCTGTTCCTGGGATCCATACACTTTCGAATTGCCGTGCACTTTCCTCAGCGACAAAATTGATAGGTAACATTCCGTTTTTTCGACATTCGTTTATCAGTGACTGGACACGATTGAAGTCGCCTTTCGTGATGACATTCAACCCTTCCAGTTGATAACACCATCCTCTACTCGATACTTTGAAACCTGTTTGGATATCGATTTCAATCAATTTTTCAGCGAAGATTTCCAATTCCGCTTCTCTGTTCTTTCCTCTTCTTGGTAGTTCCATTTTAATCCTTTCCTCTGTTTTAATATCTCAATGATTTCAAGAACGCGACCATACGACTTGCGTTGTATCTGGTTGGGTTTTTTACATAATCGGCATAAGGTGTGCCGAAACAACTTCCATATCCTGTATGTTTATATACTATACATACACTGCAATTGCGTGGAATGGGTTGAGTATAGCATAGTGCACAGGTTTCGGGTTTTGCTTCGGTGCAATCGGTGTCTCTGTTTTCTTCCCATTTTATAATTGAGACTTCTAATGGGTCTAGCCCATCGGCTAGATGGGTAAGCATTTCTATTCTGTCCATTTTAATCATTTCTCCTGTTTGTGCATCGTGCACATTCTTCTGCATTCGCATGACTGCAGAGATGCTGTTTCGGTTTGATTTGCATTAATCCTGCGACAATCATTGCACGTTTTGCTTCATTCTTTACATCAGCAGGTAACTGCCAGCCGTTCACGAGATTTTCTTTGGTGCAGTGACCGTTTGTTATGGCGAAGTATACTAACGCTTTGTAAGGGATGATATCGTCTTTTGGAATTATGCCGAGTTGTTTCGCAAAAACCCACAGTTTGAACACAGTGTATCCATCTCCTAAATCGATGGTGGAAGCACCTGCGTTCGAGTACTGGTGTCCTACGCCAGCATTCAAACAAGTATCAATCCCTGCCAAGACTGCAAGGGCACGGAGTGGAGTTAGACCTACTCCATGTCTGAAGCAATGAATCTGATTGTTTGAAATCGCTGTA
>JAUVET010000073.1 GCA_030594665.1 Methanosarcinaceae archaeon | reverse complement strand
GCGGTCTTGTCCAAAACCACGTATTTATCGTCTTTTACACTTTTAATTACGGCATCAAATTCCGTAAGGTAACAGTCTTTTAGATATAATAGTTCCATGAGGGTTGGGTATGTTTTAAGGTTTAGATATAATTTGTGTCTTAATTTTGTTTTCACATGTGGAGAGTATGTATGTGATCAATAATTTTTACTTAACCGCAGAGGACGCAGAGAACGCAGAGAGTTGTATTTTTTTCCCTGCGGTTAATTTCCATATCATCCCACTTAATTCTCAAGATATATCGCAGGTCTCATCGGAACCGCAAACCTTGCCTTATTTTGCGGGTCGTATTCCGGTTTATCCGCACTATAAACTTTGACCGTACATCCGATCTCAGATTCAATAAAAGCGATAGCTTCATCGAGTATTGACTCCTCATTCAGGTCAAAACAACAAAGCAATTCCAGAGTATCGGAATTCATCATTGTCACATCAGGAACAAGTTTCTGCACAAACTTTGGTATTTCTTTTCCATACCGTCTCATATCAGGATTCGCCATCAACGTCTTGATAAGTGTACCAACGTTCAGGTTGCCGTCCTTTTGCATACTCACTGCAAGTTTGAACGCATCTGTCTTCCATGACCGGGATGTGTACAATATAACCTCTTTCGGTGACATCTTTGTAACCTTTATGATCTCCTCGATATCGGAAAGCGTATTACTCACCAACTCCTCTGCGAGTTCCGCGACATTGTCCACAAGATCCTCATCGTATGTGGGGTATGAGGCGAATGACACAAGATCACCTTTGTTATGCCCCATCGCTTCCCATATCTCCTCGCAAATATGTGGAGTGAACGGGGAAAGCAGGCGCACCCATGTATCCAGCACATCATAGAGCAGTGCACTACCGCCACGGCGCTGGTACCACTTAAGATCATTGAACAGTAAAAAAAATGAATTCTGAAGCGCGTGGCGCGTCCGGATCAGGGCAAGAGCATCATTAGTCTCACGTATCCGGTACTGGAGTTTACTGAGCATCCAGCGGTCTATCAGTTTCAATTCACCGCCCATACCGGAAGTCATACCGGAATCCACAATATCCCTTGCAAACGAATAGAACCTATCAACCTGCTTTCTTGCAGCCTCGATCCCGCTGTTCTTCCAGTCCGCATCCTGGGTCTGTTCAGCACTTGAAAGGATGTACATTCTTGAAATATCCGCACCATAATCCCTCACAGCATCACTAAGTGTCAGGAGAGGGCCCTTGGACTTGCTCATCTTCTTTCCTTCAAGTGAAACGAAACCATTGATAGCAATGGCTTTTGGCCATTTGTCCTCATCAAAGATCGCAACATGATGGAACAGGAAAAACAACAGGTGATTTGGAATCAGGTCCTTACCTGATGACCGCAAATCAACAGGATACCAATACTCGAACTCACGCCTCATCAGGTCAAGTGTATCGGCGTCAACACCGCCCGTACTTGATGCATCTTCCACACTGCCTTTTCCAAGCAACACATAATCAAATAATTGCGGGGTCAATTGCTCTGGCGTGATGCCTCCGGCAATAAATTTCGCAATAACATAATATGACATATAAATGGTCGAATCACCCAGGGACTCGATCAGCCACCGATCATCGAACGGCAATCTGGTACCAAGTCCTTTCTTTCGGGCACATGCCTTGTCCTTTAGCCAGTCCACCTTATTATTGAACTCGACTTTAAGATCCGCAGGTATAATATCCATATTCCCGATGCAGCGGTAAACCTTATCCTTCCAATCCGGATCGGAATAATTCAGGAACCACTGGCCTTTAACCATATTGACCACACACGTGGTTCCGCATCTGCACACTACAGGCTCACTGAACTCATAGAATACCTCACCGATACCCTGCTCGATCAGATCCCGCGTAAGCACATCCTTGATCCTGGACACAGCCATACCTGCATACTTGCCGGTATTATCCTTCAACACACCGCCATGGAACTCCCTGCGATACACCATTTTGGTAGCTTTCTCAGCGAGTGGATCATCCTGGTCCCTGACCTTGAATTCTTCAACAGCCTCAACAGCCGGAAATTCCCCGAATTCCTTTGCTTTTATTAGTGAAATAAGCTCGATCCTGCGCAGGTCTTCAGTAATACCAAACTCACTCAGATCCTTATCGTACAGATCACGCAATGCCAGGTAATCAAAAGGCGCATGAGCCGGTACGCTCATCACAATTCCACTCCCGTTCTCTGATTTCACGAAGGAAGCAGGCAGCGTAATGACCTCATTACCGGTCAACGGGTTTTTAACCTTGATGCCGATCAGTGACTCTGATGGAACTGTTTCGACAAACTCTACTGTCCTGTCCGTAAATGTAAGTTTATTGTACGCATCCTTGCTCACGATCCACAGTTCCTTTTTACCATCCAGTTCAACCTTGATCTTGACATGTTCAATATCAGGGTTCACCCAGAGGTTGGTCACACCAAAAACAGTTTCAGGTCGAAGTGTCGCACATGGGAGGATCGCATCATCGAACCTGAACTTGATAAGTGTATAATCTACAATGTTCGCACCCTCACCATGCAGGATATCGTGATCCTCCACAGGATTATCATCATTCGGGCACCATTTTACAGGATGGGAACCCTTGCTTATCAATCCTTTATCGTACAGGAGATTGAACTGCCATTCAATGAATTTCTTGTATGGAGCATCGGTTGTAGTGAACTTTCGTCTCCAATCAATGGAATAACCGATCGAGCGCATCACTTTTTCAGCTTCGACCTTGAAATAATCCACGATCTTTTCAGGTGTATCAAGTGTGTTCAACACATCCATCGGAATTCCGTGGAGATTAGAATACACATCTATTGTCCCGGGATCCTTTTTCCTGATGAGTTCGGCAAGCCCGACGATAGGCGTACCTGTGGCGTGGAATCCCATTGGGAATAGCACATTGTAACCCGACATGCGCTTATATCGTGCTACAACGTCCCCTATTGTAAAAGTTCGCGTATGTCCTGCATGCAGGTTCCCGTTAAGGTATGGATAAGGAATAGTGACAAAAAACTTTTTCCTCTCATCAGTCTCAGGCTCAAATACCTTCTCTCCGCTCCATAATTCCTGCCATTTCTCCTCAATCTTATGCGGTTCGTAATCCTGCTGCATTGTTCCACCAATTATTAATTATGTGCACTATTGTTATTGCCTGTCAGCGAACACAGCATCCCTGATCGCTTCGATCGTCGCATCCACAACGATTGGGGCAGCACATTGACTGATAGCCGTTTCAGGATCTTTTAACAGGTGTCCCGTAGTGACACAAACTACAGTCTCATTCTTTCCAATAACACCTGCATCGACCAGTTTCTTAAGCCCTGCAATAGATGTAGCACTTGCAGGCTCAACACCAATTCCTTCAATTTGTGCAAGGTCTTTCTGCGCAGCAAGGAGTTCCTTATCTGTTACAGTTTCTGCCGTACCATTCGATTCACGTATTGCGATCAATGCTTTGCGTGCATTGACAGGATCACCAATTCGGATCGCGGTCGCAATCGTTTCCGGATCTTTCACAGGCGTTATATTGTCCGCCCCACTCTTTATGGCATTCACGATCGGGGATGCGCCTTCTGTCTGGATCCCTGTCATTTTCGGAACGCTGTCAGTGACACCAAGTTTCATGAATTCCTTGAAACCTTTGTATATCGCTGTAACATTTCCCGCATTTCCAACAGGCAACACAACCCTGTCAGGAACCCTGATACCAAGCTGGTCAACGATCTCAAAACCAATTGTCTTCTGTCCCTCAAGCCTGTACGGGTTTATGGAATTCAGTAAATAGAACTTCTCTTCATCACACAGTTTACGCACAAGTACAAGCGCATCATCAAAATTGCCGCGTATGCTCAACACCTTTGCGCCATGCATCAATGCCTGTGCTACTTTCCCCAGTGCCACTTTTCCCTCAGGCAACAGCACAACTGCCGGAATGCCTGCCTTTGCACCGTATATTGCAAGCGATGCAGACGTGTTACCAGTAGATGCGCACGCAACGGTCTTCATACCAAGTTCAAGCGCCTTGGATACACCAACTGTCATCCCCCTGTCCTTGAAAGAACCTGTCGGGTTCATACCCTCATGCTTGACATAAAGTTCCTTGATACCGATCTTCTCTGCAAGACGGTCGCATTTATAGAGCGGTGTCCCGCCTTCTCTTATCGATACAGGTTCCCGCTCAATTGGAAGGAGTTTGCTGTATTTCCAGACAGATGGAGGTACATTTTTGATCTCATCCATGTCAAATCCGATAGACTCGTAATCGTAGATCACGTCAAGCAGCCCACCGCATTCACATGTGTAGACTACATCCGTTTTTGAATATTTCTTGCCGCATTCGATGCATTTTAAGTGGTACATTGAAAATCTCCCGATGTATTAAGGTTATAGTGTGTGATAATATAGTAATAATTGATAACATACATAAATCACTCGGGCTTAAAGACTGCCCTTTGTGTTTATAGATTGCAGATTTTTATGAGACTTTTTAATATATTCCGGATAAATGAATCGTGGTGAAAAAAATTCACCGCAAAGAGCGCAAAGGACGCAAAGGGTCCTTATTTTTCTCTGCGTGCTTTGCGCTCTTTGCGGTTTTCCGAACCATTCCAGAAGATAATAAAAAGTCTCATTTTTATTCAAGTATTCGATTCGCGATTTTTGACGCCGATTCAATACGCCGCAGGCGGCGCATTCCAGAAATTGTAAAAAAGCGGATGCTGATCGAATTATAGTCAAGAACATAATATTTGATAGATGATTTCGACAGAAATTATCGACACTAATATCTTTACACTTTGATTTTCAGACAATCGAAATTTAACCACAGAGGACACTGAGAAACACAGAGCTTGTATCTGATTTTACTCACCGTGACCTGCACGCCTTGCGGGTGTAGCAGACACTCACCTACTACGTAGTTGAGTGCCTCCGTGGTTTATCAATTATCACTTGTTGGAATTTGCATTTTATACTAAACCATGTCTGTTTTTTGTAACTTTCTGCCACAGAGTACACAGAGAGCACAGAGACTGTAGCAACTTTCCCTCTGTGTCCTCTGTGCTCTCTGTGGCCTGAATTTCACTCGCAAGAGGTCATACTTATTTTGTTATAATGATCCTCTGTGACCATCTGCAGTTCTAAATTATACTTGCGGAGTGGTATATTAGTCAATATTGTTTGGTTTTTAACTACAATTCGACCAATGTACATTTTTTCATAATGTTTGGGATCCGCCGCCTGCGGCGGTTGCATCGATTTTGGTTTCAGATGGAACAATCTCATTTATGCCACAGCTATACAAATACTAATTTTTTAAAACGCTGTCAACCTCTTTTTTTCCGATCGTATTTACAAATGTCTCAGCCCGACACACATTATTTTGATAGTGCGCTCTCATTCGTGACTGGTACACCCTTATAGAACGCAAAAGATCGATCTTGCGAAATTCCGGCCAAAATGGTGCACTAAAATATGCAGCACACTCATTGCCATTGGCCTGCCATGAAAGGAAATTTGACACCCTCATGTCCCCGCCTGTACGAATTATCAGATCTACGTTGGGTACTGCAACTCCTCCGGCAGGATAAAGATGATCCGATATCGTGGATTCTGTTACTTCATCAAGATCCAGTTCACCTCTTTGTACCTTGTTTGCGATCTCCTGCACAGCCTGCACAATATCCTGCCTTCCTCCGTATGCTATTGCAACGTTTAGGTGAAATCCATCATAATCACGAGTGATGCGCTCTACTTTTTCAATGGATCTTTGAAGAGATGAAGACACTTTTGACGTGTCACCAATTACCCGAACCCTCATCCTGCGCGAATGAGTACGTTCATCATCACACATCTCATCGAATTTTAAGCCGATCAAGTCAAAAAGAGATTCAGTTTCATCTTCAGAGCGGTTAAAGTTCTCGGTTGAAAATGCATAGATCGTCAGGTGCTCAACACCTACTTCCCATGACCAATCTATCACTTTCTCTGTAGTATCTGCTCCTCTTGCATGTCCAAACTGAGTGCCTTTTTTGATCCTGCCTGCGTATCTGCGGTTACCATCCATTATCACTGCAACATGCTTTGGAACTGTGCCGTTTACTACTTCTTTCACCAATGAACGTTCATATACCCTGTATAATATGCGCCATATGAACTTTAACATGAAAATATTCCCACCTGATCAAGTATTATCCCAATTAACATGCATATAGATATATATGCGCATATTGTAAAAATCTTTGATAATATCGAAATTAACTCGGACTGCACAATTCTATTATAAATATCATAAAACAGTTTGATTACGATCAAACTGTTGCAATTACAATTACAATATTAATAATTTTCAAGAACAGAACGAACTACATCTTTGTAGTCTTCTTTCAGGGAATAGAGATTATGGTCTCCGGTCACGTTAATACTAAGTATGCCCAGTCGTGTGTTCATCAGGCCTACCATTGCAGATACTCCCCTATAACTTACTTCATAATCTGTTTTTTCCAGATATTCAAATACATCACCAGTGGTAAAAGTATCACCATCAAGGAACATATTCAAGACTACCTTACGTATTCCAGTATCATCGCGACCAAGATATTTTACTAATCTTACCTTCACTCGCTCTTCAATTGTTTCCAGTATAAACACCTCTTTTTTTAATAATGCAATTTTTAACTTATAAACCTATGTAAATTATCAGGAATAAACGAGAAAATACTCACTTCGTTCGCGTTAACT
>JAUVET010000033.1 GCA_030594665.1 Methanosarcinaceae archaeon | reverse complement strand
GAGTGTAAGTAATTCAACGACGCCCAAAAGCGAGAGACTTACAGATATGAGACCAAAAATCCAATGGAAAGATATCAATTGGAAAAAGGTCATTAAAAATATTAACAGGCTACAAACCAGAATTACAAAAGCAGTTTTAAAAGGAAAATGGCAAACAGTAAAGAAACTACAATATTTGTTAACTCACTCGTTCTATGCTAAATCACTAGCAGTACGAACGATTTGTCAGAATAAGGGTAAAAGAACAGCAGGAATTGACGGCGAAAAGTGGTTAACACCTGAAGCTAAAATGAATGCTGCTCTTAATTTATCTGACAAGAGATATAAAGCAAAACCCTTGAAAAGAGTTTTCATTGAGAAACCGGGTAAGAAGAAGAAACGACCCTTAGGTATCCCGACTATGTACGACAGGGCAATGCAGGCATTATATGCCCTTGCATTAAACCCTGTTGCAGAAGCCACTGCTGATATTGCGTCCTTCGGCTTTCGGAAATTCCGAAGCGTACATGATGCATGCGCGCAAGCTTTCATCTGCCTGAGTAGAAAAAATTCTGCTCAGTGTATACTGGAAGGAGATATAAAAGGTTGTTTTGACAACATCAACCATGAATGGCTACAGGATAACATCCCAATGGACGGCACTATTCCATAATCTAGTGATTTTCACTATTTTCACCAAATATACCACTTAATCAGTTGAATATTGTTTTCCAATATCTCATGTCTTTCTAAAATTTGATCTTTAATGCTCACGCTCATCTAAAAATCAATATTTTTCAGCGTAAAAACAAAAAACTACAGCAAATATGACATTTAATCACATAAAAATCGATAGCTACAGCTCACTCCTTCACAAAAATACCAATCCAAAAATTTATCAACTAATTGCAAAAGGCCTGAACAATTCGAACAGTTCTAACAGTGTTGGTTTTATGCCTTCGAACATCCCTGCTCTTTTCATTGAAGCAAGTTTCATCTGATAAAGAATGCCTCTATCGGTTCTGAATTGTTTTTTTCGGTGTGTTTTGAGACTCGTTGAATAAAAGTTCTCAATGGCGTTATTCGTAGCTGGAGCATCCTCAAAATAGTGAAATGCAGTAAGATTTATCCAGAGTTTTTTAATTTTATTCAATCGATACTGTATTTTTTCATCAAACGAATCGATTTCACTCATCAGTTCAGCAAAATTTTTTTCAGCTTTTTCAAGACTGTTTATTTCATGGTTTTCTTTATTCCTTCTACGAGCAAGCTCTAATTCATGTACATAGTCGTAGAAAGCTTTCTTTACGATTTTAATCCATGATTTGTATGCATTTTCATCTTGAATTATTTCAATTTCATCTAATTCGAGCTTGCGGAGCATTTCAATTTCTTTCTCACGATTATAGAAAATATTCAATAATCTATATTTCAACAATTCTTGTGCTATTGACGTATGTCGCGGAAAATCTTTGACGACAAGCTTATTTAAATGCAACAAGCAACACTGATGTATTAAATTATCTCCAAACACTTCTTTTAAGACAGGGGGATAACTTGAGTAAAAATCTGTTACGATGAATATAGGTTTTGATGTGTCTAAGTTCGCCAACAAAAATTGCTTTATTGTTTCAGGATCTTTTTTATCAAACAATTCATCTGCTACTGGTCTTTTGGTTTTAGCATCCAATAGTGTGAGGCGGTATTTTTGAGTGCGTCCTTTTTTTGGAAACTGCTCGTCGTAGTGTACTATCAAAACGTTCTCTAAAGGGGGAATTTCTGTATTTTCCATAGCACGATTAAATTCCCTAAAAATTGTACTTTTGGATTGTGGAAAAATAAGACGCATTAGCCCCGAAATCGCATCATAGGCAACATGATTTAATCTAAGTGTCTGATATAATTCTCCCAGCAAACCGGTAAATAAGGTTTTGAGTTGTTCCCAAACACTTCGATCTTCTTCGATCTTTTCATCACATGGTTTACAGATATATTTGCCGATTTTAATCCTGCCCATGCCCTTTTTGGTGTAACTGTTAAAGCCATTGTGCACCATTTTACGACCACACATAGGGCATTGAGGTGGGATTTTCTTGCGTAAAATGCCGTTTTCAGTATATTCATATTCATTGCCAAAATCATCAAAAATCTTCTGAAGAATCGGGGTTTCGGAAAAATTACCAAAAGTAGTGTTTACTGTCACCATATATTTCACCAATACTATAATTACATCATACTTTATATAAATATGTATTTATTGTGATGATTTTGGTGTTTTTTACTGCATAACTGGATTTTGGAACTGTGCCGTTTCAGATAAAACAATCCCGGCTACTCGACGCTATCATCTTGCCACAGCTATACAAATACAAAAATAAAAAAGTCTCAGTTAATCATGCGGCAGTTATAAGTATATCCACCCTTACTATCCACAGATCATTATTCAAAGGTGTTTTAAAAATGACAAAAATCACAGTTATCGGTGCAGGCAATGTGGGTGCCACCACAGTCCAGCGTCTTGCAGAACTACAACTTGGTGACCTTGTTATGACGGATGTTGTTGATGGTCTGCCACAGGGTAAAGCACTTGATCTTATGCAGGCTGCACCTGTTATGGGGTATGATGTTGATGTGCTCGGCACGACCGATTATGCAGATATTGCAGATTCCGATGTTGTTGTCATGACAGCGGGAATTGCACGAAAGCCGGGAATGAGCCGCGATGACCTGCTGGCTATCAATGGCAAGATCATAACAGAGGTTTGTGAGAACATTGCAGAATATGCCCCAAAGGCAACGGTTATTACGGTAACCAATCCGCTTGATATAATGACATACATTGCACTCAAAGCAACGGGATTTGAGCACAACCGCGTGTTCGGGATGAGCGGTGTACTTGATTCGAGCAGGTTTGCAGCGTTCATAGCAATGGAGATCGGCTGTTCTGTAAGGGATATTGACGCAATGGTGCTTGGGGGACACGGTGATTCAATGGTTCCGGTGCCTGAATACACAACTGTTTACGGTATTCCCATGTCTGAACTGATGCCACAGGAGGCTGTTAATAGATTGGTTTTGCGCACCATCAACGGCGGAGCCGAGATCGTAGATTATCTTAAGACAGGCAGTGCGTTCTACGCACCATCCGCATCTGTTGCCAAGATGGTTGAGGCTGTGGTCAAGGATTCAAAAAGGGTTCTTCCATGTGCGGCTTATTTGCAGGGCGAGTATAACGAGAGTGATGTGTATCTCGGAGTTCCTGTAAAATTGGGAAAGGGCGGCGTTGAAGAAATAATCGAGCTTAAACTCACGGATGAGCAGTCACAGGCATTGTCAAATTCTGCTGATGCTGTGCGGGATGGGATTGCAAAACTACAACTGTAAAATGTTATATAGAATGCAGAACCTTTCATAAATTATATATTGCTTAAGCACACTTTTTACTTAACTACAACTACAATTATCATTATAATTATAATCTGAGGATCACAAGGGATATTATGCGCGCAGAGATTACATCATTATTTGGATTGAACGTCTACACCGATGTGGGAACATACATAGGAAAGGTCAGCGATCTTGTACTTGACGCTACCGATCGAAAAATCAATGGTCTTGCAATTTCAGATATAAATCGCGAGGTATTTGAAGTTTCTACAAAAGGCGTTATCATACCGTATAGATGGGTTGTGACAACTGGTGATATCGTGATCATCAGGGATGTCGTCAAGAAGTTCAGTCCACCTAAAGAGACGGAAGAGTAATAATATTAACGAGAAAATTCTCCCTCCGGTCGAATTGACTCGAACTATATAATTCTATAAATTATATACTATGAAAAGGCGAGAGATCTATGCCGATCTGCGTTGCGCGCCGCCTGTGATCATACGCGTTGACGGCAGGAATTTTAAAAATACGCTGTCGCGATTGAATTTTGAAAAACCATATGATAAGCGGTTCGCATCTGCAATGGCTGATGCGGTCGAACTTTTTTTCAAGAAAAGCGGCATGAGTCCGGTGATTGCGTACACTTTCTCGGACGAGATCAATTTCTTGTTCTCAGACACTTCATTTAATGAGCGCGTTGAGAAACTCGATTCGATTATTCCAAGTTATATCAGCAGTGCCCTTACTATGCAACTCGATCCGGATGAACCCATTTCTTTTGATTCAAGGATAGTGCCCCTGAATAGCGATCAGATAATTGAATACCTGGTATGGCGCCAGCGTGAGGCATGGAGGAACTGCATCAGTTCATACGGGTATTACACACTGCGGTCTGAGGGTTTGAGTGAGGTTGAGGCTGCGGCGCAGATGAAAGGAAAAAAAGCCGCCAGTGTGCACGAGTTGTTGTTTGAGAGAGGAATAAATCTTACAAAGACTCCTGCGTGGCAACGGCGAGGGATTGTGATCCACAAGGAAGAGTATGAGATTTCCGGATTCAATCCGATGGAAAACGTGGAAACAGGATCCATGCGTACAAGAGTGGTTCAAAACTGGGATATCCCTATCTTCAATTCAGATGAAGGTAACACATTTTTGAATGATCACATTAATTAAAACAGCAAAACAGCGAAACAGCAAAACAATTAAAAATCGCGGTACAGTTATACGAACGGTGAACTCATGGACAGACTTGAACTTATCAAAAGAAATGTGCAGGAAATGGTTACGGAAGAGGGACTTGACGATCTGGTGGCATCTAAGGAACATCCTACTGCTTATGTGGGATATGAGCCAAGCGGTAAGATACACATGGGACATGTCCTGACTGTGAATAAATTGATAGACCTGCAAAAAGCCGGATTTGAGATTACTGTTCTGCTTGCTGATCTGCATGCATACTTAAACCAAAAAGGGACTCTGGAAGAGGTTCGTGAAACTGCGGATTATAACAAGCGTTGCTTTATTGCGCTTGGTCTTGACAGGGAGAAAACGAATTTTGTTTATGGTTCTGATTTCCAGCTTGAGCCGGATTATATGTTGAATGTCCTGAAACTCACACGCGCAACATCGCTCAATAGGGCAAAGCGAAGCATGGATGAGGTCGGGCGCAAGATGAAGGACCCAAAGGTTTCCCAGATGGTATATCCAATTATGCAGGCTGTGGATGTCGCTATGCTTGGCGTTGACGTGGCTGTGGGCGGAATTGACCAGAGGAAGATCCACATGCTTGCGCGGGAAGGATTGCCAAAACTTGGATATAAGTCCCCTATCTGCATACACACACCGATCTTGCTTGGACTGGATGGTACGAAGATGTCATCTTCAAGTGAGAATTTTATTTCAGTCGATGATACGGAAAAGGCGATCAAAAAGAAACTCAATAAAGCATTCTGCACTGCGGGTGAAGTGGAGGACAATCCGGTTATTGATCTTTTCAAGTATCACATTTTCCCGAGATATGATGAAGTTTTGTTTGAGCGTCCCGAGAAGTATGGCGGAGATATGACATTCCACAGCCAGCGGGAGCTTGAGGAGAAGTTTGCATCCGGAGATCTTCATCCGGCGGATCTTAAAAGCGGGGCAGCGAAGTACATGAATTTGATACTCGGACCTGTCAGGGATGTGTTGTAGTTATTTTGCCATTATCCAACTGCAATTCAATGAAGTCGCAACGTTTTTAATGATTGCATCCAATGAACATAATATAAATATAAATATGAGCTTAAAAACTTAAGAATAATTAGTTAATTGTCCGTGGGGATATTTATGATATATACATACCAAGATTCTACTAAATTACCTTACCAGAGAGATTTTGTTCAGGATTTGAGAAATTTTATCGATGCTGCAAAAAATGTATTGCCTCTTGAAAATTCTGCAATTGAGATGAATGATGAAGAAAAAGCGGAGATCGTTTCTCTTGAGAAAAGACTTGATGATCTGGACAAGTTTGAAACGGATGTGAAAAAATATATCGTGAATCTCTCAAAGGATGCGGATGTAAAGGAGATCCTTGAATGCAGAAATATGGTAATTGATGCTTGTGCTGTAAGTGCATCTAAAAGTCGGGAATCCCTTAATTTAGAACTTGGGCGTTGTCAAAAGGTATCCACACGCGAAGTAGGCAGGGTGGAGAATCAAATATTGTCATTCCTTAGCCCGATATTTGAGGGAGGTATGTATGGTGCCGAAAAGAAGTACAAAGCATCGATGGATGGGGATGTGCTTTGCGGTACTCTGGCAGCATCAATGGATGGCATGGATTATGAATCCGATCTGGTTTTTGCAAATGATAGCCGGACTGTTCGGGAAATGTTCAGGGAGTTGTCTTTACCTATCTGGACAAAGGGCGGTCTGCTACAAAAGGAGAATAAGATCAAGTCTGTGGACGTATCTGATTTTGTGATCCGGTCTATTAGCTATGATCCTTCCATTAATCTTGCATTGGAATTTAGTTTTGATAATAAGAAGTCTGGGCGCCAGTTCAAGATCACTTGTGATGAGAATAAATGTTATGTGTATGATGGGGAAAAATCCATCACAAGTGATGATGCGCTTTCAAGTTCAATGAATATGTTTGATATCTCCGAATTCGCAAATGAGGTAAAGATGTACGTGCAAGAGTACATAAAATCACAAACATTGACACGAATTTTAATCGATGGAAAGGATGCTATCAGGAACAATGAAGTATTCGACTGCTTGAAGATCATTGCTGAGCAGTATGGGGAAATTGTTAAGGTATGCCTTGAAAGAGGGTATGTTAAGTCCGAGATCACTGTTAAGATGGAACAGGCTGATGGGACAAGAACCGAGAAATACATTACTAAGGATGATGTGTTCACCCAGTTGTCGGAGATTGGCAGTGAAGGACTTGAACTTGCTGGAATTCTTGGTGTAGAGGAATGAGAGAGGAGTTTTCCCGATTTTGGAGAAGCGGGGGGTGGTACGTAAATCCCCTCTCATAATACAGTTTAGCTAATGTTCTAGCTAAATAAGCACCATTTTCCAAATATTTGTGCTCAACCTATAGTTGCATGGATTAAGTGTTATACTTATGGAACTAAATGTTAGAATGATATATTCGAAATAATGTTTATGATATCAGGTACTGTCAAATATTTTAGTGCTGCGGCACATCAAAGTTGGAGTACTTATAAAACATTTATTTGTTCGTATATACCCCTTAATTGCAAGAGCAACAATAAACAATATGTCAAAATATCTCAAAGAAAATCCCAGGATCCATGTCGGTGATGCTGATGTGCTTGCCCTGGCTGCTGAATTGGATGGCATTGCCCTGCTGGAGGATGATGAGGGCAGGGGGATGGCAGAGATAGGAATAGAAGGAATAGACCACCACGGAACAATATATCTACTTCTCAGAATGATGAAGATGGGGTTGTTGACGAAGGACGAAACTCTGGAAAAAGTAGATGAAATGATACACATGGGTTGGAGATGTTCCACTGAACTATATGCCGGCATACTGAAAGCAGTGAGATCATCGGATTTTCGTTGAGCAAGGATAGTAGATAGTAAGGATAGTCAGAACAGCCAGCATCGGCTACGCATGTTTACAGTAAACGTTCACCCATCAAGATCACAAAACGATCCTCCCAACCGGCTCTGTGATCTTAAACTCGCCCGATTCGATCATCCTCTTCAACTCCCCCGCCGCCAAAACAGCACGTGCGCGGTCGGATTGACGAACAACGACCGGAATGTATTTTTTCACCACCCCATCATTGTAGTGCAGAGTACCCAGATTTGCACTGAATGCACTGCCGGCACAGTTCGTAGTACAAAGACCGCAGTTAAAGCACAGATGTGCATCATGAATAGCTGTCATATTGTTATCACGGGTCACAGCGCACATGGGGCATGTTTGCTCAACTTTGCACACGTCACATCTGATGCATTTACCTGACAGGTAGTTCATGGTCGTATCGACACCATTCCATACATCACCATAATTGGTATCGCATATCGGGAGTCTGCCATTGACATCAACGATCGTAAGTTTAAGATCGCTATCAATTTTTGTGATGTTGTCGAGTATATGTTGGTTCAGGACCGGAATAGGCACTGCCCATGTATTGATGATCTCAGGACCGGCAGATGTCAAAAAGCCGCCCATATATTCGGGAGTCATATCATGCATGTCTGCAAAGCCGGCAAGGTTTGGTTTATCAGGACTGCTCCGCGTGCCCGACCCTGACACAAATCCCTCCGCCCCATTGATCAATACCCTGGTTCCGATACCAATGGTCTCAAGGTGGGGATCGTTCTTTATCGGGTTCAGTTCACCGCATCCGCAAAAAGTCGCCTCACCCAGGTTCCCCTCAAAATTTGCAGCATGGAATATAGAGGGAATGGCATCTGTTTTCGGGTTCACGAAAGCAAGATAGTTCTTGAATGCATGTCTTGTTGCAAAGAGTCGGGCGTGTGGTATCTCGCTGAGTGTGGTTTCAGTTATGATGTCATGTCCTTCAATTGTCTCGATTTCCACTGTGATCGTCTTGCTCTCTACAAGATCTTTGAAAAGATGCCCACCCCCGTATTTTGGATCTGAACTGCTGTGTGCCGTGCCGTAAACGATCATATCCAGCACACCTATGCGCTCGTTCGGGCATGGTCCTACATGTGCAGGCACACTGTTCAGCCACACGCATTTGGCACGCATGAATGTATTCGGTTGTGCAACGGAAAATGAAAGGACAACGTAAGTACCACTCATTATAGCGCGAGTTGCGGTGGTCACTACATCGACATCGTTGAAATTGATCGTTTCACCGGCTCGCACACGGTTGCAGATCTCTTCTGCGGTCAAGACAACCGCATCATTGCGGTTGATCCTGTCCTGTATTTGTGCAAATGTTCTTTTCGTGTCAGTCATAATCACTATATTGGTGTATTCCTATTTGAAACTTTAACTTTGGCAGAAATTGTGTATGGCTTAGGTGGGGAATTGACATAACAAAGATCATTTACCTATGCCTCAGGTGAATCTTGCACTTTTCTTTATTTGGAATGCATTGCAAAATAATCAACCGCAGAGGACACTCACCTCCTGCGGAGTTGAGTGTCTGCTACGCCCGCAAGGCGTGCAGGGCGCAGAGTTTTTCATGTTGAGTTAGTTTTAATTTCGATTCAATCCGCTGCAGTCGGTGCATTCCCATGCCACTAATGCGAACGATATGGACGTTTTCACGGCAAATCCAATTTGTGAAAATATACACATAGAATTAATCTAAACATCATCGAAGATTTTTTTATAGTATATTTTGTATATGTTACATAAGTCAGGTTAATCCGACCGATATAGATTTTTCTCGTAATGTTTGGAATGTGCTGACTGCTCACGTTCATGCTGACAATTTCCGACAGGATTTACAGGATTTACAGGATTTGGATGTGGTTTTGTGGTATCCTGTCAATCCTGTTCATCCCATCCATTATGTCTGCGCTCCATACTGATTTTAGACACACTGCCTGCGCGCCAATTCACAATTCACTTCCCCTCCCAAGTTCAAATCTGCGTAAATCCGTGTGACCTGCACGCCCCGCAGGCGTAGCAGGCACCCAACTCCGTAGGAGGTGAGTGTATCTGCGTCTGAAAAAAAGTGATTAACCTGCGCCGTATCTTCACTAATTCTCGCTCGCTCAAAGTGCAAAGCGCAGGACGCGCGCCGATTGGAAAACATGCTAATCGCATACGATTATGCCAATAATTTCAGACAGGATTTACAGGATGGACAGGATTTACAGGATGGACAGGATTTACAGGATGGACAGGATTTGGATGTTGTTTTGTAACATCCTGTTCATCCCGTCCATTATGTCTGCGCCCCGTGCGGATTTTAGGCATACTGCCTGCGCGCCAATTCACAATTCACTCCCCCTCCCAAGTTAAAATCTGCGTAAATCCGCGTGAATCTGCGTAAATCCGCGTGAATCTGCGTCTGAAAAAATATAATGAAAACGCGGGGGTTCTGCGAT